>JAJFLN010000851.1 GCA_021772705.1 Candidatus Cloacimonadota bacterium
ACCTTGATATGGGTGGAACGGAAGCAGGTGACCACGACCAGAGGTTCGTCACGAGATCCCTTTCTGGATACGAAGACGAGCTTGTCCGGCTCCTCGCACTTTTCGGGTACAAGGGACCCGTTCCGAATGGCGGCCTCAACGGCTTCTTCCTCGATATTCAAAGGAATCATCTTGTCGACCAGGCAGTGCCCGGAAATCACAACCGGATAGGCGACGTTCGTACGACTCTGGGCGAGTTCCCTGTACCAGCGCTGGCGTTTCTTCACCACCTATCAGTATACACCTCTTGTGTATCCGAAGCTATCCCCCCTTACGGAACCTCTCCCAGCAGCGTCAGTCAGGCTTCCACATCCAGATGCTCGTCCACCAGGTGGCGGATCACCTCGGAGATCTGCAACTCGTGAACGAGCGCGAAGAGCTTGATTCGCTTTAGCTGAGCCTCCGTCAGGTAACTGGAAAGGACGCCCCACCCGGTGATGAGCGCTCCCCGGGGACGCGCCTTCGGTATCGGCCTGCGGCCAAACCTTCCGCGCCCAACGGGCGCTCGTGTCGCGTGAGTATCAGCTGTCCCTTGGAGAGCAAGCTCTTCAGCTCAGTCTTGTTGACGTCGCAGACGAGTATCAGGACGCCATGAGAGACTTCCCTGTGAAGTAAGTGCCAGTGCCATCACTTTTCCGGAACCTATTTCCGTATACGCAGCTATGTTTCCGATGGTCCTTCTGCGCATTTGTTCCTACGCGGCCCCTTACCGGGGAGCCGGTTCGATCCAGCGGACGACTCCCCGCACCTTCCCTTGAATCCGGACATTGGAGGCGAAGATCGGATCGAGGGCGGGATTGGCCGGCTGGAGTCTCACCCGATTTCGCTCCCGGTACACCCTCTTGAGCGTGACCGAGCCGTCTTCCAGCAGGGCGACGGCCACACTGCCGTCCGCCACTTCCTGGACGGGTTCGACGACGACGATGTCGCCATCGAGGATGGCGTCATCGACCATGCTGAACCCACGGACTCGTAAACCGTATGCCCCCCCTCGCGTCATCGGCTCCGGGACCCGGATACCTTCGCCATGCCTGTCGGTCACCGCCTCGATGGGGCTGCCCGCAGCGATGGTGCCGATGACAGGCAGATGGGCTGGCCGGGCCGGCTCCGCCCAGGAAGCCAGAGTTTCGATCATGCGGCGGAGCTGCACCAACTGTTCCTCCAGCCCATCGATACCGGAACTCTCGGTCGCCTCGCTCTTCTCGCCTCGCATGACGTGGTCCGATAGCCACTGGTAGGCTTGCTCCATACAGGATTGCCGATCCTGGGCGATCGGAACTCCCTGGTCGTGAAGAGGACGCAGCACCGCGACGGCCCAAACCGGGACGTCAGCCGGCAGCCCCGGCGGAGGCCACAGCCTGACGCAAGCTTCCGGGTCACCTGCTGGCGGCGGCATCGGCGCCTGTTGGGCCAGATCAGTTGAGGGAAGGTCGACTTGATCGCGAGAATCCTCGATGAGACCTTCCAGTCGTGAAACAGGCCAGCTGAATGCAGCGGCGATCTTCGCGAGGGTCTGTTTCCTCGGGCCCTCCGGCATCTCCCCGCCCAGGACCCTGTAGAGCGTCTGTAGGCTGATTTCACAAGCTTTCGCGAACTCTCGTCCCGACGAGAATCCTCGCGATTGCCAACGCTTGCGAAAGACGGCGAACTTTTTCTTGGATCTTGTTGACAAGCGAGGCTGAATCATGCAATCATCGCTTTACAGTCACGTTATGGTTGATGGTCGCTTGTTGGCGGGGTGGTACGAGGCAGCACAAGCTGGCGCTTAGTATTTACGAAAGTCCGAAAATGAAGTCAGCCGGTTTTCCAGGGTCAAACGACCCTGCCCGGGGTTTGCGCGGGGTTTCTGCTGTCCCCGGCTGCAGAGAGTAGCGCATCAGTTTATCACACGGTGGGGATGAGGGAGCGGTCCAGGTGGGGGTTTGCTTGAACGGCGTCGTCGGCTCCTTACGTGCCGATGAAGCTTGGTCCGGGTGGGCCCAGCTAAAGACGGCGCCGGGGACGTCGTGGTGCTGGGCCGGGAGCCGGTAGTCTTGCCGGGGACCAGAGACGAGTAGGAGGGCGAGTGAGGCAGTCAACGGACAGGGATCTCGAAGGTTCTGAGCTCGACACGGTGGATTCCTCAGCTTGCGTTAGCAGCGACTCCATCGTAACGGCACCCCGGTCGCGCCGGCCGTCTTCGGCAGGAGATGGAAGGATACGTCGGGACTCGTCGCCGGATCGAGCTATACCTACCGCGTCAGGGCTACTAACTTCGGCAGCCACCGCGATTCCGAACCGGTGCAAGTGACGGTCCCGGTGGCGGTCTGCGGTGCCGCGCTGCCGCCGCCGCCTCCTAACAGCCCGCCCGGTCTCCCTTCCGGCCTGTCTCAACTCGCCCCCCGGGGAGGTACTAACGTACAACCCGGAGAGAGCGTTCGGATCGGGTCCGTCCGGCTCCGGGCAACGGCCTCCGATGACGATGGGGATCGATACCGGCTCGAGGCCGAGGTACGGCCCCTGGGCGTGCAGTTCCTGAATTCGCCGACTCGATATCTCGAGTCCGCCTCCCAGACGTTCGCATCGGGTCTTCCGGCGACGCTCGATCTTTCCGGCCTTCCCGATGGCCAGTACAAGTGGCAAGTCCGGGCCGTGGATGTCCTGAACAATCCGGGCCCGTGGGTCCGATTCGGCACCACCAGTTCGGCTGATTTCAGTGTCAACACCCGGCCGGTGGCTGAGGGACGGCGTGGAACTTCCAGGCGAGAGCGCCTCGATCCTCCGGATCGCGGAACTGACGCCGGAGCACGGTGGGAACTACGTCGTCGTCGTGGAGAATTCGGCAGGCAGGACATCGAGTCATCCGGCGACCGTCACGGTCAAGCCGTTCGAACCGCCGCCCGACGTCCGCAACCCCGCAGCCACTCGAACCGCTGCTGGCGTCGAGCTGACATGGAACTGGCCGGCGTCGGAGAAGGTTGACGCCGTCGAGATCGTGCGCAGCATCCCGGCGAGCAGCGGTGGCCCCGACTCCGAGACAGTGTTCAGCCCCGATGATGTGGGATTCGAGAGTTCCTTCACCGACTCCACGGCATCGCCTGATGTCGACTACGTGTACAGAATTCGGGCCGTGAATGGAGCGGGCAGGGGCTCAATCGGTCAAGCACTTCCTGTCTCCGGGAAAACCCCGAGCCAAGAGCAGCTCACAAAGGACCTCGTTGTTGGATCCGGAGCGACGTCAACAGGCCTGAACTTCCTTGGATATCCGTTCATTCCAAGCCCTCAATTGACTGCTGAATCTTTCGGGTTGGCACTTGGAGGTGTCGACACCGTTTCTCGGTGGGATCCGGCTCGTCAGAGATTCTTGGGCCATCCTGTGGGGACAACACTGTTTGATTTTGGCATGCAGGCAGGGATCCCTGTATTCGTAAATGTATCAACTCCAAGGACGGTGACGTTCGAGGGGCCGGCAGCAGAGGTTGTTACGTTCGAGCTCATCACAACTGACAAGACAAACCTAAATGTTGTCACGGTTCCACTTCACCGGCGTGACTTGAACTCGGCGGAAGCCGTAGGCAGTTCGATACCAGGGTGTGACACGGTTTCTAGGTGGGATGCATCCAGGCAGCGATACCTTGGGCATCCTGTAGGCACAGTCCTATTCGACTTCTCAGTCGAACCAGGTGATCCTCTATTTGTGAATGTGTCAAGCCCAATAACTCTAACTTGGTAGCCAAGCATGCTTATGAAAATTACCACCTTACGACAAAGACTATTGCTCGCCCTGATACTTGTTCTCGCTTGTGCTCCGGGCGTAGATGCTGCAACGCAGCATTTCATAATCGGCACGATCAGCCTTTCTGACTCTACCAATCCACAGCAAACAGACCTGACACTCAAGGCTTTCATGACTATTCGACCAACCGATACCCTGTCCCTATCGGCTGGGGACTTCGTCTACCAATCAGATGGAACGTATAATGTGGACCTATCTGGGTTTTCTACGGAGTGGACGCCTGGCGAGAGCATGCGGATCGAGGCCCAGCACACGCCAAGTGGCCAGATAGGGCACGTGGAAGTAGTACTTGTTGCAAATCCAGCATCTCAAGTTGGGAATGACATCGCCATGATGGGATCTCCGGCGGTTTCGGGTGTAGCCCCTTCTTCCGGTCGTAACGACCTGCCCACCTCAGTGACGATCTCCGGTACCGACCTAGCAGGTGCAACGGGTTTGAAGCTAAACGATGGCCAGAACACGGCCCTGTCAATCGTGAGCAACACAGCGGCCCAGATCGAGGCGACAGTCCCTGCTGGTGTAGCACCGGGCAGCTACGACGTCATTGTGACCACGCCGGTTGGAAGCAATAGCACAAGCTCTCAGCAGTTCACCGTTAGAGAGCCGTCACGTCCGTCAATCTCGAACATCGTCTTTTCCGCGAATACTGTGAGCGGACAGGCCCCAGCCACGGTGACCGTCACGGTGACCTTCGATGAAGCTGTGAAGGCCGACCCGGCACCGACCATATCATTCACGAAAACACCGTCTAGTACGGGCAGCATTCCAGGCACGGTGTCCCTGGTTCCTCGAAGTAGTGGCCCAAGCGATACGGTTTTCACGGGTTCCTTCGTGGTCACCCACTTGAGCAATGGTGTGCTGACGGCCAGCTTTAGCGCCACGGGCGTGGACGACAACTTGGTGCTGACGACTCAGCCCTCGTCGGGGAATACCATCACCGTCAACCTCATTCCGCCACCCGATACTGAGGCCCCGACGGCAACCGTCACGGTCTTGCCCGGATCGAACGTCACGACTCCCGGCATCTTGACGATCACGCTGAAGGTCTCCGACAACAGGACACCGGTGGTCTCGGGCACGCCGACAATTGACGTCGTCGGACCTCTGGCATCTCTCCAGGTGACCGGCCGTGAAATGACGCCTGGACCGGACGACACGTTCACCTTCACGCTGAACATACGGGCTCAGGCTGGAGTCAACGGGAGCTACATCTTCAAGATCGACTTCGAAGACAGCGCCGGCAATCCTCCGATGTCGAGTGCTGGTGGTTCTTTCACTGTAGCGTTGACCGACTTTCCGCTGGTGACCGCCGCGGCTGATGCCGGTCCGAGCCAGCGTGCTCCCGGGACGATCATTCTCGATGCGTCGGCATCGGCGTTCAGCGGGGCCGGGGTAACGGGAGTCTCCTATGCCTGGTCTCAGCTCTCAGGACCCTCCGAGGCGTCGCCTTCTCTCTTCAATGGCTCCCGTGGGAACGTGAGGGCCTTCTTCAACGCCAAGACAGGAGGGAGTTATACCTTCCTCGTTGTCGTGACCTCCGTGGGGATCACGCCGTCTGTCACCGCTTCGGCGAACGTGACGGTATCCGTCATCGATCTCGCGCCAGTCGTCGTCACCCGCTCACCCGTGATCGTGCGGCTGCCAGCCTCCGAGACCACCAACATCTCCCTCAATGCAAGCCGAACGTTCGATCCCAACGACGACGACATTACCTACTCATGGACGACGAGCATCTCCACGACGGCGGCGGTCCTGACCAACCGCACCTCCTCGGTAGCCACCCTCACCGTTCAGAGCGGCGTCGCCAAGGTGAACGACACGGTGGAGTTGACGGCAACAGCCAAATCCATATCAACCTCGGCGCAGGTCTTGGTTATCGCGGCCACCACAGCCCCCCCCCGGGCGTCGGCCGGCGTGGATCGAGCGATCGTCACCATGAGCTCGAGTGTCCAGATCAGGCTGTACGGCCGGGACAGCTACGCTCCGGACAACCCGACAGCGGACCCGGCAACGACACTGAGTTTCGCGTGGTCTCTCGAGAGTTTCGTGGATGCGAACGGCCGCGCTGGCGCCAGGCCGGCAACATTCAGCAACAACTCCGACATGGATCCCCGGGTCACCCTCTCGACACCCGGTAGCTACACCTTCAAGCTGCGAGTCACCACGAAGGACGCCGCCGCCCTCTCGGCGGAAGCCCGGGTTCGCGTCCGGTTGTCCCGAGTCTCCACAGGCGGCGTGGCGCGAGCGGTCATCGCAGCCGCCGCCAGCAACGCCTCCCTGTCAACGACTGCCGCCTCGATCTCGGCGGGACAGCCCACGACGGTCCACTCCCTGACGGCCCAGCCCGGGGCCAACGTGGAGGTGACCCTCACAGGAGCCGCGATCGGGGGAGGCGCTGGCGAGGTGACTTACCGCTGGGCCGTCTACGATCCGACGGGACAGAACCGAATTCAGCTCACCACCGACACGGGAACCACGACCCGATTCGTCGCGAACGCCAACGTGGCCGGCACCGTCACGGTCCTCCTCCAGGTCGCCCGAGGCGGAGTCCAGGGGCTGCCCGCGAGGGTCCGTGTCGCCCTTTCCAGGACCGACAACGCTCCCCCGGTCATCACGGCCGCCAGCGCGACGTCAGCCGGAGTCCGGGTCTCGGGAGCAACCACTCGTCCGGCGAGGATCACCTCCGCCGGCGCCTCTCCCTCCATACGACTGGCGATCGCCGCCAACGACGCCGAGACGGCGCCGAGTGGACTGTCCTACAGCGTGACCCAGCTAGTCCAATCAGAGCTAGCTGCGCAGCTCACGGCGCTGGGTATCGACCCGACCAACCCGGCACTCGGAAACACGGGAGGCACGACGCCCAGACTCGAAGCGTTCTCCGATGGCTCCCGTGCCGCGGCGTTCTCCGGAGGAACGGCGACGTTGTCGTTCAACCTGCGGCCCGTGAGCGCCACAGCGGACTCAGAAGCCATCGGAGGTGCCTACGTCTTCGCCGTGGCCGTCAGCGACCCCTCCGGGGCCAGGGACCAGCAGATCGTGGTTGTAAATGTCGTCGACGACCGACCCGGAGGCCGAGGGCTCCTCAACCTCGGAGTCGACGGCGCGTCGCCCATCGACACCGAAGAGGGCACAGTTTATCAGGTCTCGACTAACCTGAATGCGTCAGACCAACTCGTGATCGACCTGACGAGCACGACGGACTTCAAGACAGGGTTCCGGGTCGCCTCCAACGACGGGACCCCGACCAGCACCTTCACCGGCTTCATCCGCTGGGAGCAGGTGTCGGGCCCGACTGACTTCAGCTCCGTCCTCTCGGACGCGAACCTCTCCAACGGCGGGCGAGGGACGTTCCGCCTCGCCCTCGGACCAGCAGCGGTTGGAGACTACGTCTTCAAGACGACCTTCGACAATGGAGACGCCCAGTCGAGCAGCACTGTCGCCGCCTCGGCGGCTCCGGCCGGCGCTGCGCCTGCAGGCGCAGCCCAAGGCGGAGGTGTCAGCAACCCGGTCCTCGGGTCCGGCGGAGGCTGTGCCCTCGCCGAGTCGGCCTCGGGTTCACGCTCTGGGAACGGGGCGGTCTCGCTCTTCCTTCTCTTCCTTCCATGGTTTCTCCACTCACGGCGGAACCATCGAAGCCGGGCCCAATCGAGATCGGGTCCTGCGTAGCGCCTGTTCGCTTCGATCTTCATTACTCGATCTGGTCTTTCCGACTCCTTCGATCCCCGGTGGAGACCCGAGGAGGATCCGCTCCCGGCGCAAAGGTCGACGCACTTTCGAGACGCAGTGAGCTGATCAGAAGGCCGGTACTGATTAGTACGCCAGCGACGCCGGAGGTTACGGGGTACTCCCGTCACCCGAGGCCCGACGCCAGAGGCCCGGCGCCTGGCGCCCGGCGCCCAACTTCCTTCCTTCTGGCCCGTCGTCGATCTATGCTGCAGGTATCAGGAGGAATCCCATGCTTATAGAGGACTCACTCAAAACGGATCCGATCCGGCGTCTGAACCCCAGTCTGCCCGTGGAACTACCGGGAAGTACCTCGGTGTCCCAGGCAGTGACGAAGATGCGGGAATTGAAGATAGGCTGCCTTCTCGTCACCAACGACGGAAGATTGACCGGCATCTTCACGGAGCGAGATCTACTATTGAAGGTGATGGCTGCCGACGGTTCTCTGGAGGACCCGGTATCGGAGCACATGACCGCCAATCCTGTGACGATTCAGGAGACGGCATCCATCTCGGAGGCCATCCTGATGATGCTTACCGGAGGCTACCGGAACGTGCCCGTGGTCAGCGCGGCGGGTAAGGCCACGGGAATCATCTCCGTGAAGCAGATAACGGAATACATCGTCGAGCACTACCCGGAGGAGATTTACAATCTACCGCCCGACCCCGACCAGGTTAGTGCCGAGGACGGTGGCGCCTGACGCCCCCCCCCGGGCCGGCCGGCCCTCTGAACCAGGGGGAGGAGGTCTCTTCAGATCATGTCCAATGAGACGCAAAGCAAGAGCAAGAACAAGCGAACGCTGGAACGTGCCGCCATCCGGTTCGCGGGGGACTCCGGCGACGGCATGCAGCTCGTGGGCGGCAAGTTCACCGAGACCGCTGCGGTCTATGGGAACGACTTCGCCACCCTGCCCGATTTTCCAGCCGAGATCCGGGCCCCTGCCGGCTCTCTTCCGGGAGTTAGCGGTTATCAGATCCAGTTCTCGAGATCCGACATCCACACGCCCGGCGACGCGCCGGACGTGCTGGTGGCGATGAACCCTGCCGCCCTGAAGGTCAACCTGAAGGATCTGTCAGAGGACGCGATGATCATCGTCAACTCCGATGCGTTCACCCCTGGCAACCTGAAGAAGGCCGGCTACGCGTCCAATCCCTTGGAGGGGGACACGCTCAAGGGCTTCCGGCTCTACTCCTTTCCCATCAACAAGCTCACCAGCGACGCTCTGGAGAGTACGGAGTTGAGCAAGAAGGAAAAAGACAGGTGCAAGAACTTCTTCGCCCTGGGTTTGGTCTATTGGATGTTCGACCGTCCCCTGGATTCGACCCTGACCTGGATCGTGTCGAAGTTCAAGAAGCTGCCGGCCATCGCCGATGCGAACTCCAGGGCCCTCAAGGCCGGTTTCTACTTCGGTGAAACCACCGAGACAATCCGGGAGTTCTACCAGATTCCCCAGGCAGAGGTGGCGCCGGGAATCTACCGGAAGATTGCCGGGAACGAGGCCACGGCCATCGGCTTCGTCACCGCCGCTCAGCTGGCGGGAAAGCAGCTGTTCTATGGCAGCTATCCGATCACCCCGGCCAGTGACGTCCTTCACGAGCTGGCAAAGCACAAGAACTTCGGAGTCCGGACGTTCCAGGCCGAGGACGAGATTGCCGCCATCGGCTCCACCATCGGGGCCGCCTTCGGCGGCTCCCTGGCGTTGACAGGGACCAGCGGTCCCGGCCTGGCTCTCAAGTCCGAGGCCCTGGGCTTGGCCGTGATCACCGAGCTCCCCATGGTGCTGATCAACGTTCAGCGTGGAGGGCCTTCCACCGGGTTGCCGACGAAGACGGAACAGTCGGACCTGCTCCAGGCGTTCTTTGGCCGCAACGGCGAGTGTCCCCTGTTCATCGTCGCACCGGCCACTCCCGGCGACTGCTTCTACATGGCCATCGAGGCCTGCAGGCTGGCTATCAAGTACATGGCCCCGGTGATTTTCCTCTCCGATGGCTATCTGGCCAACGGCGCCGAGCCGTGGATGGTGCCGAAACTGGAGGATCTGCCGGCCATCCCGGTTCACCACCCTGGACCGATGGAGGACTTCCAGCCGTACCTGAGAGACCCGGAGACCCGGGCTCGCCCTTGGGCTCTCCCGGGCACACCGGGCCTGGAGCATCGCATCGGAGGCCTGGAGAAGGAAAACGTTACGGGCAACGTGAGCTATGACTCTGAGAATCATCAACTCATGGTCCGGATGCGGGCAGCCAAGATCGCTGGCGCCGCCAACGACATCCCTCAGGCGAAGCCCGATGGACCCGATGAGGGAGACATGCTGGTCGTCGGCTGGGGCGGGACCTATGGCGCCCTCCGGCAGGCCACCGAGACCCTGCGAGGCCAGGGCAAGTCCGTGGCTCACCTGCACCTGAGGCATCTGAATCCCTTCCCGGCAAATCTTGGCGAGGTACTGAAGCGATACAAGAAGGTCGTCGTTCCCGAGTTGAATGCAGGTCAGCTCCGGATGTTGCTGAGGGCCGAGTACCTCGTCGATGCCACGGGGATCAACAAGGTGAAGGGAAAACCATTCCAGGTGGGGGAGTTAACCCACGCCATCGAGGAGGCCCTTGGATGAGTGATACGACCACCATTGCGAAAGAACAGACCAAGAAGCTCACCCGGAAGGACTACGAGTCCAGCCAGGATGTCCGCTGGTGCCCCGGTTGCGGAGATTACGCCATTCTCGCCACAGTGCAACGAAGCCTGGCGGAAATGCAGATTCCTCGGGAGAATGTGGTGTTCATCAGCGGAATCGGCTGCTCGAGCCGGTTTCCCTATTACATGGACACCTACGGTTTCCACTCCATCCACGGTCGGGCTCCGACCCTGGCGTCAGGACTGAAGGTGGCCCGGCCGGACCTGTCGATCTGGGTGGTCACCGGCGACGGTGACGGCCTCTCCATCGGCGGCAACCATCTGATCCACTGCCTCCGGCGGAACGTAGACGTCAAGATCTTGCTGTTCAACAACCAGATCTACGGCCTAACGAAGGGACAGTACTCCCCCACCTCCGAAAAGGGAAAGCGGACCAAGTCCACACCCTTCGGCAGTCTCGACTATCCCATCAGCCCCCTTTGCCTCGCTCTGGGAGTCGAGACATCCTTCGTGGCCCGTACCGTCGACACGGACCTGAAGCACATGGCCATGGTCCTGCAGCGGGCGGCCGAGCACAAGGGGTCGGCCTTCGTGGAGATCTACCAGAACTGCGTCATCTTCAATGACGGCGCATTCAAGGGAATCACGGAGCGATCGGTCAAGGAGGACAACTGCCTATACCTGGAACACGGCAGCCCCATGGTCTTCGGTAAGGACAAGAACCGGGGAATCGATCTCGAGGGCGTGAACCCGAGGGTGATAGAGACCAACGGAGAGACCGATTCGCTGCAAGTCCACGACGAGAAAGCCGCCGAGCCGACCCTGGCCTATCTGTTGAGCCGGATGCAGAACCCCGAGTTCCCTGTCCCCTTCGGCGTGTTCCGCTCAATCGAACGACCTTCCTACGACGAGATGCTCGTGGCGCAGGAAGAGACTGCCATCAGCCGGACCGGTCCCGGTGATCTGGCGAAGCTGATCAGCGGCCCCGAAACTTGGGAGGTAAAGCCACAATGATCTGCCCCCAGTGTCAGCACGACAATATTGAAGGCGACGACTTCTGCGCCGATTGCGGCGGCGACATGATGGGGAATGACATCCCCGCCCCGGCCAACGCGGTACAGAAGAGCCTCATCGAGGATCCGGTCAGCCAGGTGGAGTTTAGCGAAGCCAGTACCATCGACGCTGGCGCCACCCTTGACGAGGCCCTGCGGCAACTGGCAGACGTCCGGAAGGGCTGCCTGCTGGTCATGAAGGACAGCAAGTTAGTGGGGATCTTCACGGAGCGAGACATCCTTCAGAAGGTGGCCGGCCAGATCACGGACCTGAAATCCCGGCAGGTGGGCGATCTGATGACCCCGGATCCGGAGACCCTCAAACCAACGGACAGCGTCGCATCAGCCCTGAAGATGATGTACATCGGCGGCTATCGGCATCTGCCAGTGGTATCGGACAATCAACCGACGGGGATTCTCTCCATTCGTCACCTGCTCGGCTACATCGCCAGGACCTTCAAGGTAGCCATGAAGGAGCATCAGGGAACGAGCTAGTGCCAATGCCCCTGAGATAAGACGGATTTTGTTGTAGTGGGGCTCGGCCCCACACCCCGCTGGGGGAGCCAGCTCCCCCAAACCCCCGGTTGGACTGGTGGGACTGAGAGTGCTGATGAACACTTGGATGACATACGAAAGCTCGACCTGTTCATCCGGGTCCAGGGGCCAATGGCCCTTGGCGGGAGTTCTAGGGCAGAACCCTCGTTTTCAAACATTCCGTCCACTCATTCATGGGCACTGGAGCCAGCGCTCCGCCTGACAGACTCGCCAGTTCAACTCCGGTCGTACCAAGCTCATGGGAAACCTGCGACCTGACCGATGACGGAAGAGGATCTGCAATCCTATTTCTCCGGCGAGAAACTCTGGGGGGATGACTTCTCTGAGGATCAGGTCCGGGCCTGGTTCGAGGACGAGAGGCAGGCCTACTTCGAGCTGACCGGCCTGGAGGGCTCCTCCCAGGACGCCTACGGATACGGCGCCTTCAATCAGCTTCACCTCTTCGATCATCTGCCCAGGGACGGTGGGTTCGGCAAGGTTCTGTCCGTCGGTGGCGCCAGCGGGCAGGAGCTGCTTCCCATCCTGGATCGGACCTCGGAGCTGGTGGTCCTGGAACCTGGGCAAGGGTTCCATACCGACTCCGTGGGCGGCAAGCCGGCCTCCTACTTCTCACCCAGGGTCGACGGCAAGATGGACTTCCCCGACAACTCATTCGGCCTGGTGATCTGTCTTGGGGTGCTGCATCACATCGCCAATGTGTCCCGGGTCTTCGGCGAGATCTGCCGAGTCCTGGCTCCGGGTGGCCATGTCCTACTCAGGGAACCGATCATTTCGCTCGGCGACTGGCGCCGGCCCAGGCCGGGCCTGACACCTCGCGAGCGAGGCATTCCGGCTCGGGTCTTCGATCGCCTGGTGGCGGAGTCTCCCCTCCAGGTCCGGTCCCGCCGGGTCTGCATGAACGAGGTCACTTACCAGCTTCAGCGGCTCCTCGAGCGGCCTGTCTTCAACTCCCCCTTGATGGTCCGTCTCGACAGCCTCATTGCGGCCCTGCTGTCCTGGAACGTTGCCTACCACCCAGAGAACCGCTGGATCAGGCTGACTCGCAACACCTCCGTGGCCTACGTGCTTCGTAAGGGGCCGGGCAGGTAAAAGTGCGCAGAAGTCGCGCCCAGATTTGGGTCAGGTTCGGCTGGTTCGAGCGAGCGGGACCGGAGGCGTAGCGGGCTACGTCGAGGATTCCGCGATTGAGGAGCGGCCGAAGATGGCCTGAAGATGGGATGCGGAACTGCGTAGTTATTCTTGCGCGGGTCCTTAGCCGGAACCACCGAGCTGACCGGCTCAGGGTGGAAACAGGCCGGGCCAGCTCTGTGTGAACCCAGCTTCCCGGCAGCCGGGGGGACAGGGACAGCTCTCAATGGGGACGATGAGACGGGCTCGGATGGGGTCCAGCCCGCGTAGGCCCAAGAGGACCACTCCGATGATAGCCAGCGACAGGAGTCGCCGCCGCGTGACTGTGCCCGTCATCGATCTCGCCAGAAGATCGCTGGCCAGCTTCTGCGAATCAGCTCCCGGGTCTCCCGAGGTATCGCCCAGAGTTGTTTCGGATCCGCCTTCATCGTCGTCCCGTCCAGCAGGGGCACCCATCGGAACTCCCGGGTGAACAGGACCACCCGGCTCGGGGGAAGGCGCCACCACTGAATCAGCCCGCCATCGGACTCGACGGGCAGCTTATCGAGAGGGAATTCATTCCCGGGGTGACGGGTCAGCAAGGCGTAGTATTCCGGCTCTTCGTTCTCTCCGCAATCAGCCTGAACATAACACCGCTCGAAGTGGAACCCCGCCCGGGCCAGCCGTTGCCAGTGTGCCGACAGATGATCCGGGAAGAGTAGATAGTAGTCCGGTCCACCGCACCGGGTCGGCTCGTAGCGATGGGGCGTGGGTTTGGCCGTCGCCAGGCCGACATAATCGCGGAACTTGCCCGGCCACACATAGGCGAACTGCCCCGCCTGCCCGCTGGCCAGCTCCCCTTCCTGCAGGCTATTGACCATGTGCATGGCCACTTTGCCATCGAAGGAGGAACGGAGTGTGTTGTACCGCTGGAACTCCATGTGCTGCAGACCGGACTTGAATCGATCGGCTCTGTCGGCGGCGTCGAGAGTGAACAGCATCCCGAGCGGGCCAGGGCCTCTGCCATCGGAGCGGCCAGGAAAGCGATCCGTGGTTCCGTTGCTCAAGATCGCCAGCAACAGGACAAGCAGGTCCCAGCGCCGGAGGACTCCCCGGCCCCGGGCGGCCTGCTGGAGAAGATGCTGCAGCTGAAGGACTAGCAGGCCTGCCACGGGCATGAGGAACCGGCTGTGGGACATGTGATGGGCATCGCCTCCAGCCAGGACCACCATTGTCAAGTGAAGGAGAATCACAGCGGCGCAGCGGGCTGATTCCCGGTTTCGCCACGCCACCACCAGGCCGAACATGGCGAGTAGCAGAGCCGGGTTTGCGAGCAGTGTGCTGGCCACATAGGTCAGGCCCGCCGGCATCCTGTGGAGCAGATCTCCCCGCTGCTCAACCAGCCTGGAGCCGTAGATGTGAGGCACCAGGGACCCGAGCATGAACACTCTCCAGGCGGTGTAGCCCCCGAAGAGCAGTCCATAGGTTCCGAACCAGACGCGAAGGCGGGCACGGTCCAGGACGGAGCCCCATCCCGACAGCAGTCGGAATGCCGTGATTCCCAGAAAGAGATACCAGCCTTCCGCCCGGGCAACGGCCAACAACCAGCACGCCAGGGCCGTCAGTCCGGAAGACCCGGGGCCTCGGTCATCCTCCGTCATCCAGCTTGCCGTGACGAGTATCATCAGCAGCCCCACCAGTGAGGTCTCCATTCCCGATGCCGAGACACCCACCCAGGAGGGGATCGTGACGAACACCAGCAGTACCGACGCTCCGTAGGCCCCGGCCCGCAGGGCAAGAAGACCCACGGCGATCATCTGGACCGCCGCCAGGCCCATTCCTATCAGCACGGCGTTCTCTGGCGGGTGAGGAGAGAGATGGTGGACCGCAGCCAGGATCAACATCCAAAGCATGGTGGAGAAACCCTCGACCCCTGGCTCGCCAGGGTTGAATGTTATCCCCTGACCCTCCGCGAGGTTCCGGGCGAACCGGAACGTGATGTAGGCATCCTCATCGCATTCGGGACGGAACATGATCAGCTGCACCAGATACAAGCAGACCGCCACGAGGAGGCAGAGACCGATGACTGCGCCCGCCACAGGACGAGGCTGGGCGAGCCTGGCCTGGGAGCGAAGCCAGGGATGACGTATATATCGATGAAAGAGTCTCGCCCCGGAGACCGCCGCCGACGAGAGCCAGATCCCTGTCGGGGAGGCACTGAACAGACTGACCTCCAGCCGCGCCCGGTGTCCAAGGCGGGCATAGAGACTCCTCAGCCGAGCTCGAGTCCCACCTATCATCCAGACCAGATCCCGCCGGAGCATCCCGTCGAGCGACGCTCCCGTCATCCCTCCCAGCCGCCGCAGCCGGACTGCCTGGGCCAGGACCAGGACTCCATAGCCCATGAAGAGCATCAGGAAGAGAGAAGAAAGCCAGTCCCGAAGCCAGGCGAATCGCAAGTGGAGGAGACTGGACTCCAGGGAGGTCAGGGCGAGGGGAACCGTCCAGGTCCAGAGGCTGGCGAGATCGTCGTCCACCAGCAACCAGCGGGTCCGGGAGAACTCCTGACTCGTGGCAGGTAAGGAGGCCGGATACCTCAGGTTCCTGTTCCAGGAGCGGTAGTGTTCGATCTGCGCTCCGTCAGTGCTGGCAGGCACGGGATTGACCAGCGGGCTGATCCAGATATCGCCTCTCTCGATGAGCCTCCGCCGGACATCGAGGGCCGAGAGGTGGCGGGAGGCATCACTGAAGATCACACCGATGGCGGGGTCCACCAGAATCCAGGAGTGTTGCATGGGATGCCAGATTTCGACGCCGGCCATTCCCCGGCTCGAACCCCGGGCCGCCTCCTCCATGATCACGAGCCGGGAGGCCCAGTTTGCCCGGGTCAGCAGGCGGGCGGTCAACCAGCTGACCGAGAGCCGGTCCACCGGGTCCTGACACTCGACCCGCTTCAGACACTCTCCTGCATCCAGGGGTTTCACCGGAAGCCGTCGCCAGTCACCGGTGGGGAGCTCGATCACCTTCCCGCGAAGTTGCCTCAGCCAGCGGGAAATCCGTGCGGCGGCCTCGAGAGAATCCGGAGCAGCCCTGATGGCCCCGATGATCTCGAGAAGTCGCGGGTCCTGGTCACTCAGGTCCGTCTGGATCGTCCCGTGGACCAGGACTCCCGGCTGGTCGGGCGGCAACTCGAGTCTTGCCCCGTTCATGGGGGTCGCGCGACCCGGCTCCAGGGTCCGGATCATCTGGAGCAGGGCCGTCAGGATCAGGCTGACCAGCAATAGCCGGCGAAGGAATCGCAAGAACCCCGAGTCGGGCACAGGACTCGAGGGAGAGCCGGTGGTCAACCCGCCGCCTCCTTGGGTGATTCGATCCCTGTCGCGGGATCCTTCCTCTCTGGGTTCGGTCATGAGCATGCTCTCGGGAGATGAGTTCCGCTATGATATACCCCTGAACAATGCAAGAGAACTGGTCCATTCTGACGATCCTCATCATCTCCGCCTCTGTCATGATCGCGACCATCGAGGTGATCTGGCGGCTCGTTGGCGAGCCGAGGGACTGGGCCCACGAGATCGGAAGGAAGACCCATCACATCGGGATTGGCCTCTTCGCGGCCATCTTGCCCGAGTATCTGCTGAGCCGATGGACCGGGTTCTTCCTGGGACTTGGCTTCGGGATTGTGCTGCTCCTGGGATTCCGGTTTCGGTTTATGCGATCCCTCTTCGACAGCCGCAGCAAGGACCAGGGCGGTGAGGCCGTTCGACGATGGAGTATCACCTGGATCGGCCCGGCCGCCTTCAGCCTCGCCGTGGCGATCATCGCTTATCTGTTCTGGGACGAGAAGGCCATCTATCGGGCCAGCATCCTGATCCTCACCCTGGGCGATTCGGCGGCCACCATCTTCGGCATCCTCTTTGGCCGTCACTGCTACAACCTGTTCGGATCACGCCGTTCCCTGGAGGGAAACGTGGCGCTCGTGGTCCTGGCCAGCGCCGTCTGCCTCTCCGTTCTGCCTCAGAGGGGGCTGGAGGCGATGCTCTTCGCCTGGATGATGGGGGTCTTTCTCTGTCTGGCCGAGGCGATCTCGCCGAACGGGCTGGACAACCTGGCCTTGCCCCTGGCGGCGGCGGCTGCCCTCTCCATTCTCAGGACCGGACCCGGGCAGCCCCTTCAGGTCGGGCCCTCGAGCCTCCTGGCCCTAGGGCTGGTCACCCTGGCGGCGGCCACCTTCACGGCGTCCCACATTCGGCCGAGCCTGAGGAATCCGGCCGTGCTGGCGATGGGCACCGCTTTCCTCCTCCTGGCAGAGCTGGGACACATGACTGCGATGGGTCTGATGGGCGCTTTCATCGCCCTCACCCTGGGAGCCGAGCTTCTCACGTCCGACGGCTCGACACGTTTCCGGGACGGCACGGTGGCGGGAGTTCTCACGCAACTCATCCCCTCGGCCTTGTTCGTGCTCCTCAGCCTCATCACGGGAAACCGGAACTTCT
>JAJFLN010000852.1 GCA_021772705.1 Candidatus Cloacimonadota bacterium
TGCCGTGAGCCGCCCATCGAAGTACTCGAAGGCTCCCTGAACGCCCTCCAGGGCCGCATCGGCCGCTCCACCCCGCATCGCATCCCTGGCCAACCCCTTTCCCAGCAGTCCCTTTGTAAATCCGGTTCTTCCCTTTCCCATCTTCACGACCTCCCTGTCACCGGCAGAACCGGGCCCCACAGTTCGTGTTGCGCGAACATTCGCTCGAAGTACCCACGCCGCTCTCCGACGACAGGTTGATCTCAAACGCTTCAGAAGCTTCAATATCTGCCTGAGAAGAGACTGCATCCGGAGACCCGGTTTCAACGAATGCGCGGCCCGGGAACCGGGTGAGCGTGCCACTCTTCCTCGGCCCGGCGCAGCCGGGGAATGAAGGGGGTGGTCCGGGTTGGCCGCTCCGGAAGAGGATCCCCCTGGGCTGCTTCCTTCCGGACCTGACCCGGTGGGGAGATCGTTCCCAGCGACGCCCGGACCATGTGTTCGACGGCTTTGAGACGTCAGCTTCGACTCTCATTCACCCGGGAGACCGACCGACCTCATCCGGTTTCATCTCTCTCACCCTGGGGGGACAGCAACAGGAGTCACAACGCGACCTCCAGCCTGAGTCCCGGAGGACCCCTGGTCTCCCGAGGACGATAAGGAGGAGCCGGAAACCAAGGAAGACCACCATGATGAGTGAGTCTGCCAGGGAGAGAGCCGCGACTCCGTGAGCGACGAGGTCGTCAGCGGCATGGTGACTGACCTTCACGCCTGAACAGGGAGCCTCCCGAGAGAGCGGAGTCGGACAGATGAAGGACAAGAACCCGCCCTGGCACCAGGGCGGAACTCCCCATTCCTGACCTCGGAATGCCGAGAACCCGCTGTTCATCAAAGGAATGAACCGGATCCGTCTCTCGATGCCCCAACAACACGCATCAACAAAGCATTCTGGAAACAGCGGGGAACGGATCCAAGCCGGCGTGACGCCGAGAACCCACTGTTTTCGTGACCAACCGTCATCCCAGTCCCAGACAGCCTTCACGCCGTTTCGAGCGTGAGACCCCGCATCATTACTCGTGGACAAAACCCCATTCCTACTATTGATGCACCTTTTCACCCTCGATTTTTGACATTTGTGCAGAAACTCTTGCATTCCGGATCTGAGGTGGTAAATTCGACCTTGAGATCCTGCAACAGTAAAGGCTCTCATTCAGGGGGCGTCACGACACCCCCTCCTCGCTTCAGAGGATTGAAACAAGCTCTACCTGGTCCAGCAGGAGAACGCGGAGCTTGTCACGACACCCCCTCCTCGCTTCAGAGGATTGAAACGGGTCTCTTTGGAAGCCTGCTGGGCCAGTGCTGCAGCCGTCACGACACCCCCTCCTCGCTTCAGAGGATTGAAACGTGCCCACCACCCCCTCAGGGTAGTGCGTGACGGGTCACGACACCCCCTCCTCGCTTCAGAGGATTGAAACCACCTCAATACGTACATTCTACCCTCCGAGCCTCCCCGTCACGACACCCCCTCCTCGCTTCAGAGGATTGAAACAACTCACAACCTACCCAATCACCCCCACCTCTCCCGTCACGACACCCCCTCCTCGCTTCAGAGGATTGAAACTTGTTCCTGTTGGTCCTCGCCCAGTAGGTCCTGACGAGTCACGACACCCCCTCCTCGCTTCAGAGGATTGAAACACCTGGCGCTTGGCCTCTCGGACGACCTTGGGGGCCGTCACGACACCCCCTCCTCGCTTCAGAGGATTGAAGTGTTCTGCGGGCCTGGCTGGATGGGCGTCGGGGAAGTCCCATTCCTCGACCCATCGGCTGACTCCTTGACCACACCCTTGCAGGTGTGCCGGAAAACGTCGCGAAAGTCCCATTCCTCGACCCATCGGCTGAGCCCGGTACGGACCCTGCCGATGGAACAGGGAGTGCCGGATGGAACTCCGGAGAGTGGACAATCCGTCCCTGACTCCAGGGATACAGCGAAGAGTCCGGAGCAGGCCGCACGGGCCGGGACTTTTACCTGTCACGCCCTGGTAGAAGCGGGGCAGGCGAGGCTCATCTCTATTCCGGGGATTGAAGGGCAGCTGGCCACCACCTTTTTCAGCAGTGTCAGCGCCTCCGACGGTCCTCGTCCAGGGTCCGCTTCTTCCTTCCCTCGGCCTCGTCACCCACCCTCTCCGTAGCCGTCGAAGAGGTCCTTCAGATACCAGAGGTACCCGGACCATCCCGATCACTCTCACGGATCGCTCCGGACAGGAGGTCACACGGAACGTGACGGTGGTGCTGGAGTGAGGGACTGAATCGGATGACCTGGTGAGGTCACTTCGTCTCCTCCGTCAGCGCCAAGGCAGCCCGGAGGCACTGATACCGGTGGCAGAGCTGCCGCCAGGCGTGGTTTCGTGACACAGCCTCGAGATGGCTGAGTAACTTCCTGCGATGCCGCTTCTTCCTCTTCTTCAGCTTTTGCTGCTTCACGTCGAGGGACCGCGATCTGACGCTGTCGATGAGAACGAGTCCAATTGCAATCTTTGCAACCTCGCCAATCCAGTTCATCAACGGACCTCCCGGGAATCAGTTACCTCTTCACAGTGGCTCACAGGGCTCGCTGCTGTTCCCCGCGTGACACTGGTCGAGAGTGGCGACTCCTGCTCCGGGTTTCAGATCACTTCCGCCTCGTTGCCCCACACGCAGCGAGAGGGGGGGGCGAATTGGTAAGTTCGACCCGAAGATCCTGCACCAGCAAAGGCTCTCATTCAGGGGCTGTCACGACACCCCCTTCTCGCTGAAGTGGGCACACTCTCGGAGACCAGGTCGGGCCGTTGCCGCCACTTCGAGTTGCATTGAGATTCTCCACTCATCAACCTGCGGGTGGCCATCGCCTCGGACAGGACAGCATCCCGGTCCAGATCGATGGCCCATGAGCCCGTCTGATCGTGGCGGTTCATCTCGTCTCGTGAGCGAGAAGATTTCTTGAAACCCTGACTACTGCGGCCACTCTGTCATGTGTGTAGGTGAAACTCGAACCAAACCTTGACCGACGTGCCCTTGAGGAGGGAACCCATGAGAGTCTCCATGCCTGTGAGCGAGTTCCTGTTCGCCATGATGGCCACCATGGCATCCACGGTAGTGGGCATCCCTATCCTCCTGCTGATCGCGGCGGGTCTGATCAGCGGCGGCGACCGCTCCGGGGGTCGTTGACCCACCCGCATCCCCGTTCGTGCACCGGCTGCCATACCCGAACTCTCGAATCCGAGGGCCAGTCTCCCCTCTCTTTCATGGTGATGAAACCTGCAACAAGATCACAGGACATGACGACTGCCAGGAGAGCTTCCCGGTCAGTCCGCGCTGAATTCAAGAGTCGGCGCGCCCGAAGGGACCGCTTCGATGACCAGGCCCTCTACTCCTTCATGACCTGTCCCACAGCTCTGGCCCGGGACCTGGTTCAGGTGGGGCCCGATCCGGACCCCACCTCACTCTTCGACCAGATCCTGGCCTCTGACTCCGCCAGATTCAGAAGCAAGCTGCTCGACTACTCCAGGGCGACCTCTACCGGCCTCGGCGGAACAAGACGCGCCGTCACACCTGCCGAACGGGCTCGGCAGACCCGGCTGCTCATGCTACGTGGGCCGGCCCTGATCCGGTCTGCCCTGCTGGCTCGCGGGAATCACCTGATCAGCCGGCCCCACGCCCTGGTTGCTTGCCGAGGCCGGTCCAACCTGGGAGATCATCACTATGCACCGGTGGTGATCAAGAACAGGCTTCACGTCTCTGCTGAGGACCGAACTGGACTCACCTACCAGGCTCTTTTGCTACTGACGGTCCAGGGACGATTCCCGGAATCTGGCCAGGTCTCGCTCCGTGACGGATCACAGGTAACGGTGGGCCTCGAGAGAAGCAGCCCGGACTCCCGGCGAGTGAAACAGGCCCTGCAGGCCTGGCTGGATGGACGACGGGGAAGTCCCGTTCCTCGACCCTTCGGCTGCGCCCGGTGCGGGTCCTGCCGGTGGAATCGGGCGTGCCAAGAGGAACTCCGGAAACTGGACGATCCCTCCCTGATACCAGGGATGAAGCGAAAGGTCCGGGACAACCTGCTGCAAGCCGGGGTTTCTACCTGTCACGCCCTGGCAGAAACGGAGCAGGCGAAGCTCGTGGCTATTCCGGGGATCGGAAAGAAGCTGGCCGCCACGTTCATCAGCAGCGCCAGGGCCCTGTCCTCCGGAAAGCCGGTCTGGCTCAATCGCCCTGACGTGAACACCTCAATCGATGAACCCTCCCTGTTCCTGGACTTCGAGAGTGAATCCTCAGTTGATGCCGACTACCTGATCGGGGTCCTGATTCGTACCGAGGGCCAGGAGCGATACTTCCCATTCCTGGCTCGAGAACCCGGAGAAGAAGGAGCCATCTGGAGAGCATTCCTGAAGCAAGTGTCTCCTCTTCTGACTGGCGGGACGAAGGTCTACCACTACCACAGTTATGAAGCTGCCGCCATTCGCCGCCTTTCGAGTCGACATGGCGACCCGGAGGGCGTCGCTGAGCGGCTCCTCGGCCATCTCGTCGACCTCAGGAGAGTCCTTCGCGACTCCGTGGCCCTTCCCCTGGAGAGCAACTCCCTGAAGAGCGTTGCCAGGTGGCTCGGGTTCAACTGGACCGGGGACGATGCGAGCGCCAAGGCCTCCATGATCTGGTACCGCAGCTGGCTCGAATCGGGAGACGAGTCTCTCCTGCGAGACTGCGTCGTTTACAACCGCGACGACTGCCTGGCCACGGCAGTACTGGCCGACTGGCTCTCGGCCATGCGTACTGGACTGCCGAGAGAGGAGATCCGGCGATGAAGGTCATCCCCATCGGAAAGCTCGCAGCCAATCGAAACAGGGACTCCGGTGATACGGCCAGAACCAGTGAAACCCTGCCTTCGCCTCGAATCGTGAAGTCCCTGCGGCCCGAGCAAGTCAGGGAAGCGGCGAGGCGCTGCCGGGCGGCGGGAGATCCGGTCAGAACCCTCGAGCTCTATCGGACACTGTCCCGAATGGTGCCGGACGATCCGGAGGCAAAGGAACAAATTAAGGAGCTTCAACGCGAACTGGGCTCCGGACCGGATCTTGACGGCACGACGATGGAGCCTCTATCGAAGGACATTCTCGAGACCTTGATGCGTCGGTTCGCCGGCAGAGAGGACGTTCATGCGGTCCAGTACGCCGACTCGAATCGAGATCGAATGGGCTACAGGCCCGTATGGAGAGCGCCAAATCGTCTGGATTGGATGGCTCACCTGGAGGGTGACCTGACCCTGGGCGTCTATCCCGTGCGTTCCGACGGAACGGTGAGCTTCGCCGCCGTCGACATCGACGTGAAGAAGGAGTTCCTCCCCCAGAGGCGTCTCGATCCGGCCTTCGCCGCCACGGTGGAGGAGTCCATGCGTGGGGGACTTCGAAAGCTCATCGCGCGCTGCAACGATCGGAACCTGCCTGCCATGGCCGAGTGGAGCGGAAAGAAGGGCTATCATCTCTGGCTGTTCTTCGAGACGCCCGTGGCCGCCAGGGCTGTGCGACTGCTACTAAAGCAGCTGATTCAAGGCCTGGGAGCTGAGGAGATGTGGTCCCTCGAACTCTTCCCAAAGCAGGATCGAGTTCCGGAGGGGGGGATCGGGAACCTGATCAAGCTCCCCCTGGGAATCCACCTGGGGACCGGGAAGCGAAGCACCTTTCTGGAAGCAGGGACTCTCGAGCCTCAGTGTGCCTTGGAGGCTCTGAGAACAATGAGGACAATACCGGCTTCTTGTTTGCCGGCCACCACATCCGCACCGGTCCCCACCGCGGAAAGAGAGCCTACGCGTGCGGATCGTTCCAGTACCTGCCGAAGCAGTGGCAGCTTCCTCGGTCGTCGACGCCGCCGAGGAGGACGCTGGCGGGGCCCCCGGCGAGACGATCTCTGGAGCCCTGAATCGGCGCCCGATGGAAAGGCCGCAGTGAGGGCAGTCTTCGAGAACTGCCCCGTGTTGAGGTCGCTTCTCAAGAAAGCAACCCGGGAGGGGCACCTGACCCACGGCGAGAGAGTGGTTCTCCTCTACACTCTGGGCCACCTGGGGCCAGTGGGATTTCAAGCGCTTCACAAGATCATCTCACACTGCTCTGACTACGATCCGGATGTCACAGCCCGTCACTGCGAAGGAATGTGGCCCAGCCCCATCGGCTGCACCGGAATCGCTCGCTGGCTGCCAGAGACGGTCGAGAGACACTGTACCGAGTGTCAATTCGCGATTCCCGAGAACGGCTATCCCACGCCGCTCCTCCATGCGACTTCTCCCCGCGGAAGCGGCGAGACCTCGGCTTCCAGGAAGCTCCGGGAGCCAGGGGACTGAATCATGGAGCGACTGTATGTGGCTGTTCAAGGGTCCACGCTTGGACGGACGGGGGAGCGGGTACAGATAAGAAAGGCGGGAATCGTACTGAAAGACGTACGGGCCAGGGGCCTGGAGGAAGTACTGATCTTCGGCAAGGCCCAGCTGACGGCCGATGCCGTGGCCTACTTCCTGGAGCGGGAGATCCCGGTGATCTTCCTCACCTGCGGTGGCCGGTATCGAGGACGGCTGCTGGGCAAATCAACCCGCATGGTGACCCTGCGACAGGCCCAGTACGCCGCCGTCAATGACGCCGTGACTCGCCTTGCCGTGGCCCGGAGGCTCCTCGGTCAGAAGGTTCGATTTCAGCACTACTTGCTGGCCCGGGCAAACAGACTGGGAGACATACAGATCGCCTCGGAAGCAATGGCCCTACGACTGTTGCAGGAGAGGATAGAAGGCGGGGAAGGCGATTCGGCTGATGACTTGATGGGCCTGGAGGGAGCAGCCGCTGCAACCTACTACGGAGCCTATGCCAGGACACTCAAGCAGGACCTGGGCTTCCACTGCCGCCGCAGACGCCCCCCGAAAGATCCGGTGAACGCGCTGCTCTCGTTCGGGTACACCCTGCTTCAAGGAACCCTGTCTGCCTGCATCGACCGCACGGGACTCGACTCGTATCTGGGCGTCCTGCATTCCGACAAGGACCGGCGAGAGTCCCTCGTCCTGGACCTCATGGAGCCCTTCCGACCCCTGGTGGTCGACGTGGCAGTTCGCCAGGTAGTGAATCGTCGTTCCATGAGCTCGAAGGACTTCATCCGATCCTCCGATGGCGGCGTCTACCTCGGCTCCAAGGGCATCCCGATCCTGGTCAACCGATACCAGAGCCGACTGGAGCAGACCGTCATTCATCAACAACGGAAAGAGAAGATCGAGCTCGGACGACTCATCGAACTCTACGTTCGAGCTCTGGTGAAGGGACTCAGAGAGGGGAACGCGGCAGACCTAGGACCGGTTCCTGTCAACTGGTGAGGGGGCGGGGAGACAGTGTTCTACTTGATCAGCTATGACACACCGAGCAGCCGTCGACGTCGAAGAATGGCCAAGGTCATCCGGGACTTTGCAGACCGGGTGCAGATGTCCGTCTTCGAGGCCTACATGATCCCTTCGGACCTGACAAAGCTACGAACGGAACTGCTCAAAATAATCGATGCCAAGACCGACGACCTTCGCATCTACCCCGTGCCGGTGGACACTCTGAAACAGGTGGAGATTCTCGGCAAAGGTGAGTTGAGCCGCGAAGAGCGAGCCGTGACGGTGGTGGGCTAAGCAAGCAGCACCCAGGCAACATTCCCCACTCGTGATGTCAAAACCCTCAGAATGTACTGTTCATCGAGCGAATGAACCGGATCCACCTCTCCAGGCCCCAAGAACCCGCATCAAGAGGACATTCTGGCTTCAGGGTGAAACGGATCCATCCCGCAGCGACGCCGAGAACCCACTGTTTTCGTGACCAACCGTCATCCAGCACCCAGACAGCATTCACGCCATTCCGACCGCGAGACCCCGCATCATTACTCGTGGACAAATGCACTTTCCTATTACTGATGCACATTCTCACCCTTGCTTTTCAACATTTGTGCGGAAGATCTTGCATTCCAGATCTGAGGTGGTAAATTCGACCTTGAGATCCCGCAACAGCAAAGGCTCTCATTCAGGGGGGTCACGACACCCCCTCCTCGCTACAGAGGATTGAAACTTCATGAACCCGCCCGTGCCGTTGCCCGGGCGAGGCGGTCACGACACCCCCTCCTCGCTACAGAGGATTGAAACCTCGAATCCGCCGCGTTCGGCGAACTGGGTAGCGTCGTCACGACACCCCCTCCTCGCTACAGAGGATTGAAACGTGTGTCAATGGACTGTATCGATTACCCTTCATCTGGTCACGACACCCCCTCCTCGCTACAGAGGATTGAAACCAACGGCGTAGAACCAGGGCGTAAGCGGTCCACACGCGTCACGACACCCCCTCCTCGCTACAGAGGATTGAAACCGGTGAGGCAGGGTGCTTGGACCAGTTGATCATCATGTCACGACACCCCCTCCTCGCTACAGAGGATTGAAACACCCAGATGAGGGAGACTGGTTCGTCCTCACCGGGGGTCACGACACCCCCTCCTCGCTACAGAGGATTGAAACTCCTCCGACATTGGGGCTGAATCCTCCGGTGTTAACGTCACGACACCCCCTCCTCGCTACAGAGGATTGAAACCAGCTTCTCTATGTTGAACGTCTCGAAGAACTCGTCGTCACGACACCCCCTCCTCGCTACAGAGGATTGAAACGTGTGTCAATGGACTGTATCGATTACCCTTCATCTGG
>JAJFLN010000853.1 GCA_021772705.1 Candidatus Cloacimonadota bacterium
CCGGAATAGGCCAGGGGACCCCCTACGGGACATGCACCCCTCCGCCACGGACGCAGGCGGAGGGGGAGGGGGATCCGGGGACACACGACTGGACCCGAATTCCAGAGGTATCCGTGCTGCCTGGCAGCCGACGGCGAATTCGGGTCCTGTCGTGTGTCCCCGGATCCCAAGCGCCTCCGTGATCCTCAAAGGCGGCAGCCCCTTCGCGACGTCGCTCCACGCCAGAGACCGGAAGCCACGAACCAACGCCTGACATGAGCACTATCGATCTGATCCTCGTGAATTACTGCACGTCCTGGATGATCCATCGGCAGCTGGAGCGGCTGAAGGGCTGGATTGCGGATCGCCAGGTGTCGGTGTACCTCGTGGATGCCGGTTCCCCCAGGGGAGGGCTGGGCGATGGGGGTCCATTCCCCTGCAACCCCCATCTGGAGATGCTGGAGCAGAACCGTGGTTTCGGCCAGGCCGCCAACGCTGGAACCGCCCTGGGAACCAGCCCCTGGCTGATGTTCCTGAACCCCGACGTGGAGGTGAGCCCGGAGTGCATGGCGGCACTCAGCGACTCCCTGACCGATCCCAGTGAGGTCCACGGAGGTGTCTCCTCCCTGGGGCCACGATCCCACGGCCCTCCAGCTGGCTCCGGGTCCAGGAACCCCATGGAGGTCCAGTGGATCAGCGGCAGCCTGATGGCCGTGGCGCGAAGGATTTTCGAGGACGTTGGCGGTTTCGACGAAGCCTACTTCATGTATTTTGAGGACGTGGATCTCTGCGAGAGGCTGCGCCGCCGTTCCTGTCGCTGCCTGGTTCATCGAGATGTCAGCTACGTACACCGGGGACACGGAGCCTATGCCGAGTCAGGCCGGGATCAGGCCCGGGACTATCGGCTCTCGAAGCAGCTCTATCTCGGCCGGCGATACGGGCGGCTGGCCGGCTGGGCCTACGGCGCCCTCACCCGGCTGCGGGGCCTGGCCTGACTCCCGTATATTGAAAGTCAACGGAGAACTGGAGTCTTCCGTTCCGACCGGCAGGCCCGCGTGGATGGGGGACCGTGCTAGAATGCCGGTTCTCCCGGGAGTAACCACTATGCGTTTACGACAGCCTTGGCGCTGGCTGGAACTCAGTCTGGCCAACGGCTTGCTCTTGCTTCTGTTTGCCCTGCCGCCGGTCACGGCCGGTGGGCCGGTCAATTCAGGCCGTCATCCCTCCACCTTCGAGGTCCACGCGCCGATGCCCCGGAACCGGCGGGGACCGACCCGGATTCCTGTCTACCGTAACCGAGAGGCCAATCAGTGGGTCTCAACGGTCTTCAGCAGGCTCGCCTCGGCAGCGAACCTGCCGGTCATGCCACAGAAGACCTCGGCGGAGGAGCGGGAACGAATGGAGCATGAAGAGGCGGACATTCCCGACAAGAGTTCCACAGAGCACCGGAATCGGGGGGAGAAGGGCAGCAGTATCACCATTCTCGAATGGGATATCGTGAACGCCTTTGCCACACCGGGAGAGAAGCTCTACGTGACCACCGGACTGCTCTCCTTCGTCGACTCCGACGACGAACTGGCTGGCGTCATCGGCCACGAGATCGCCCATGTGCGGCTCAATCACATCGAAAAGCGGATGAAGCGGCAGATGGTGTCGAGCCTGCTCTTCGCCCTGGCGACCATCCGAGGGGGCCGAGATGCATTTATGGCGGGCCAGGCCCTCTCCAGCATTCCCGTGAGGCCATACGGGCAAGGACAGGAACTGGAATCCGATGCCACGGGCATCGACTACGTGGCTGCCGCTGGATACGATCCGAACGGAGTCGTCACCTTCCTGGAGAAGATGCACCAGAAGGAACTGGAGAAGGAGAAGGACCGAATTACGGGAATCGGCTCCCTGCTGGCGACCCACCCTCCGACTGCCGACAGGGTCAGACGCGCCCAGGCCAGACTGCGTCAGATGGGCATCCCCCTCCGGAGGCCGGAGCACCTCAGTTACAACTTCAAGCTGGATCGCCTCTCCCTCGACCTCTCGAGCCTGAACCTGGGCAAGGTCACGGAGGACGAACTCAAGAAGGACAAGCCCCGGGGATCGGGCAAGGTCTACACCACCCTGGAGATCACGGGAAACCTGATCCAGGACGGAGACTTCGAAGGCAGCGGTGCCAAGTCTGGCCTGCCCGATGGGTGGCGCGTGGTGGAGGGAGAGGCCTGGATCGACGATCAGGAACGGAAGCAGGGGCGGCGATCGCTCCGGGTCACCTCCGGGGAAGGCGGCGGCAAGGCTGAGGTCGAGGGCCCCATGGCACCGATCGACACCAACCAGGACTACCTGCTCTCGGGTTACATCCGGTCGGGCGATCCCCACGAACGCCTCTCCTTCGGCCTCCGTTACTACGATGACAAGAAGGAGCCCATCGAAACCGACTTCCCCGCCGCCAGACAGGTCTTCGTCCCCGAGGAATGGACCCGGTATCAGGGGGTCATCTTCTCCCGTGGGACGACATTCTCGTTGCCTCCCGCCGCCAGGTTTGCCAGAGTGGTGCTCCAGGGCACTTTCACCTCCCAGACCCCCTCCTGGTTCGACGCCCTCGTCCTGATCCAGGTCGGCAAGTAACCCGGGAACGGACCGGTTTCCTGGCTGCCGAACAGCCCGGGATAACTCATGGACCTCATCATCAAGGGCGGTACCGTCGTCGGTCCCCTGACCTCCTATCAGGCCGATGTCGGGATTACGGATGGACAGATCAGCCGCATCGATACCGAGATTGAGCCGGGCTCCGTCGCCACCATCGACGCCTCCGACAAGCTTGTCCTGCCGGGGGGAGTGGACAGCCTTGCCTGGCTGGGCCAGTCCAGCTCGGAGGACTTTGCCTCCGCCACCATCGCCGCCGCCGCGGGAGGTATCACCACCGTCGTCGATTGCCTCTACACCGGCCCTGGGCAGAGCATGCTCAACACGCTGGAGGCGCGCTGCGAAGAGGTCCGTCCCCTCGCCCATGTGGACTTCAGCTTTCATCTGGCTCCCACGGAATGGAACGAGAACATCCGGCGAGAGGTCCGAGAGCTGCTGGAGAGGGGCTTTCCGTCCTTCATCGCCCACCTCTCGGCCATGGGACTTCCCGGAGCCTCGGTCCTTCCCGATGGCGGACTGTTCGACCTCATGGAGGAGGCGGCGAAGTTCGGAGGCACGGTCCTGGTCCAGGGCGGCAACGACAGCGTCGCCAGCGTGATTCGGACCCGGATGGGCAGAGACGGCAGGGATGGCTACGAGCACTTTCCGGCCTGCCTGTCCCCGACGCTGGAGTCCGAGGGCCTGGCTCGGGCCTCGTCCCTTGCCAGCTTGACCTCGGCAAATGCCGTGGCCGCCGGCGTATCAGGCGCCGAGGCACTGCAGGCCTTGCTCTCGGGCCGAAACCGGGGCGTCAACCTGGCGGCCCAGACGGCGCTGCACCATCTGTTTCCTTCCCTGATGCCCGACGACGGCCCACTGCTGTCCGTCACTCCTCCTCGCCGCACGGAGCAGGATTCGGAGCATCTCTGGAGCGCCCTGTCGGCCGGCGACCTGGAGATCGTCGCCAGCCACCACCGGGCGTGCAGCCGGGAGCAGAAGATGGCCGGGGCCGCCGAGATCGACAAGATCGTCACCGGCCTTCCCACCCTGGAACTGGTGTTGCCTCTCTTGCTGAGCGAGGGAGTCCGTCGTGGCAGAATGACCCCATCGAGAATGGTCCAGGTGGCCAGCACCAATCCGGCGATGGTGATGGGTCTGTTCCCCTCGAAGGGCATCCTCCAGGTTGGCAGCGACGCCGACGTG
>JAJFLN010000854.1 GCA_021772705.1 Candidatus Cloacimonadota bacterium
CCGGCAGCGGCAAGACGACAGCCGCCTACGGCTGTCTCAGAGAGATCAGCAACCGGCACGTGTCGGTCTTCACCGTCGAGGACCCCATCGAGTACACCAACGATCAGTACTATCAGGTACAGGTTCACGAGAAGATTGGCCTCAGTTTCGCCAGGGTTCTGAGGGCCATCCTGCGCCAGGACCCTGACGTGATTCTCGTCGGCGAGATCCGGGATGCCGAGACGGCCCAGATCGGCGCCACGGCAGCCATGATTGGCCGCCTGGTGCTGTCCACACTCCACACCAATGACGCCCCGGGGACCATCAATCGTCTCGCCGATCTGGGAGTGGCCCGTTACGCCATCGCCTCGGCCCTCCGAGGCGCCCTGGCCATCCGCCTGCTCAGAAGACTCTGCCAGACGTGCAAGCAAACCGTGGCCTCGGACTCCGACGAGTTGAAGGCCGCCCGAGACGTGTACTTGCTGAACGAGGGTCAGGCCTGCCGGCCCGTGGGCTGCCTCGATTGCGACCAGACTGGCTTCGACGGCCGGGTACCCGTGGCGGAGGTCATGGAGATGGATCCCCGCCTCGGCGACGCCGTCCTGTCGGGCCAATCAGCCTTCGAGATCCGGAAGACGGCTCTGGAGAGCGGATTCCAGCCCCTCCTGGTCGACGGCTGGCGCCGAGTCCTGACAGGGGAGACCTCCGAGCGGGAGGTCATCCGGCAGCTCGGCAGCGTATTCTGATCCTCCCCTTCGCCGCCGGTGCTGAAACATCAGGACTCCCGGCTCGCCCCCGAGGCAGCTCGTCCCAGCCAGGGCAGCCTGGGGAAGTATCGTCCTGTACGACACATGAGTTCCCCGTATTCCCGGGGACGACAGGCAAGCCAGAAGTCTTCTTCCAGCGCCGTCTCGCATCGCACGGCAAAGGCGGCAAGCACCATGAGGGGGACCGTCAGCAGGTTCGGTGTCATCAGAGCGAGACCGAGGAAATAGCAGATCATCCCGCCGTTGATGGGGTGCCGGACGTGCCGGAATATGCCGTGATCGATCAGCTCCTGCGGCTCGTCGGCGATGCCCATCCGCCACGAAAGTCCCAGAGTCAGGTTGCCGGCGGTGACAAGCAGGCATGAGATCAACAGGCTCGACGCTCCGGCCACGTGCCGTACATCGGGCCAGGCCTCCAGGTGGGGCAAGGACCGCCACCAGCCCTCGTTCCAGATGAAGAGGACCACGAAGACGACCCAGGACAGGAGCCCGAGGCCGATGGCGTCCTCGACCAGCCGGCGAATGAGAGGCCGGTCCTTGCTGGTCATGGAAGTGATCGGCGAGTGTCCCAGTCGCTTCCACTGCCTCAGTGTCTGGACAAGAACGAAGAGCCCGACATAGATGCCGGCGCCCCCCACGATCAACTGAGCTGAACTCATCGGGATCGCCTTGCTCCGAAGCTCACGCCAGGCCGGGGATCGTCCGGCGTTTCACGAGTCTGCGATATTGAAGATTGGCGACAAAGGCTAGCATGGGGTTGATCCAACCCTGGTTGCGCCGGCCATACACCCGGCGCCAGATACCCCGCCAGGAATAGACACGATCCATGAGGGTCCAGTAGCTGGCCAGCAGCTCCTCCGGTGTGAAGTGGACCGGCTGGAAACCGACGCTGGCGCCGCCGATGCGAGTATAGTCCTCACTCAGGAGCCGTCCGGAGCTCTTGAAGTCGCTCCAGACCGGCGTGCCTGGAATGGGGGCGTAGATGTAACACCGCACGATGGGGATTCCCTGATCGACGATGAAGTCGGCCAGGGCATCTATAGTCTCCGGAGTGTCGTGGTCCAGTCCGATGATGAACTCCGCCGACTGCATCAGGCCCGTCTCCCGGATCGCGCTGATCTGTGAGATGTATTCCGAGGCCTTGTAGAAACCCTTGGCCACCTTGCGAAGACTCTTCTGCTCCAGCGACTCCAGGCCGAAGCAGAGAGTGATACAGCCGCTCTGGACCGCTTCCCTCAACAGGTTCTCCTCCTTCAGGATATCCAGAGTGGACTGGCTGACCCACCGGACACCCAGGGGCTCGATGGCCCGGAACAGCTCCCGGGAGAAAGCCCGGTCCCCGGCGATGTTGTCGTCGAGGAAGAAGAAGTTGTTGCAGCCCAGCTCTTGCACAGACCTGACGTCCCTGACAATCTGGTCCACCGGTCGCGGCGTGTAGGCTCCCTGGGACAGAGCGTTGATCGTGCAGAACCGGCACCTGTAGGGACATCCCCGGGCAATCTGAACGGGAATCAGTGGACCCACGTGGGGCTTCCCGAGCAGCAGGTCGTAGCGCGGCAGGGGCATGTTGCCCACGGGATGCTTCGACAGCTCCTCATACCGGCTCCGGGGCTTCCGGGCCTCGAAGTCGCTGATAAACTGGGGCCAGACCTCCTCCGCATCCCCCACGAACAAGGTGTCGCAGTGATCCTGAACCCAGTCGGGAATCAGGGAACTCATGGTTCCGCCAATGACGACATGCCTTCCCCGGTTCCGGAACTCCCGGGCCAGCTCCCGGGCCCGCCAGAGCGAGTGACCCATGTTCGTCATGGCCACCAGATCGGCATCGGTATCGAAGGGGACCTCTTCGCACGTCTCGTAACAGATCTCCACGTCCCAGTTCGGCGGCGTCAAGGCCGCCAGGAGGGGCAGGGTCAGGGCCGGGGAGTTGACCCGCTTCTCCTTGTACAGCGTCCCGTCCTCTTGTCGAGTGGTGGGATGGACAAACAGCACCTTGTGGGTCTTCGGAGTCGTCAGATAGTCCGGGTAGTGCCGCGCCAGAAAGCGATTCGCCAGGGAAGAGGCGCGACACCGGATCCAGGCTGGCCGGCCGGCCATACCAAGAAGCGCCAACAGGGCGGCGAACAGAAGCGCCTGAATGGTCCAGCTCACGACCGAACCTCTTTCCCCGCCGGAAGCTTAATCTGTTCCTCGGAGGCGAACAGAGGCAGGCGAGGGCGGCTGAGACCGAGAGCCTCGCGCCATCCGTCGGGTTTGCGGCCTTCTCTGGTCTGTTGCTCTGATGGGAGCTTCACGTTGCTCACCAGACCCGCCCTCTCCAGAAGCCGAATGACCATCCAGGTCATGTCCAGTTGCCACCAACGCAAGCCATGACGGGCGCTGCTGGGGAAGGCGTGATGGTTGTTGTGCCACCCTTCAACAAAGCTGACCAGGGCGGTCCAGCCACAGTTGGTGGAACGATCGCCCGTATCGTAGGCCTGGAAGCCGAAACAGTGGCCGGCGGAGTTGACGAACCAGGTCATGTGAACTGTGAAGACGAGCCGAACAAAGACCCCCCACAGGACGCCGGTCCAGCCTGCCAGGAACCAACAGAACAGGATCCAGGCTGCCACGATGACCGGATAGCACAGGCGAATCCCCCGGTAGAATGGATCGTTCTGGAGATCCGGCGAGTACTTCTTCAACCGGTCCTGGGTCACGCAGGGGAAGTAGTGCTGGTCGATCCAGCTCATGTGAGAGAACCAGAATCCCCTGCTCGCGTTGTGCGGGTCCCCTTCCCGGTCGGAGAACCTGTGATGCTGCCGATGGACGGCGGTCCACTCGATGGGATCGCCCTGCAATGCCAGCAGCCCCAACACCGCCAGGGACCTCTCGAGCCAGCGAGGCGCTTCAAAGGCGCGGTGGGTCAGTAGCCGGTGATACCCGAGGGTGATCCCCAGACAACCAAACATGAAGTGCATGAGCAGCAGGGCAAGGACGGCCAGCAGGCTCAGATGCATCCAGATCGCCCAGAGAGCGATGCCGTGAGAGACGATCAGGAACAGGTAGTGCGGTCGAGTCGGAATCTTCATCGCTGCACCGCCGGCGAGCCTTCCACCCTATCGGCCGACGTCTTGAACTGACCGGGGCGGTACTCGACGCCTGTCACCAGAGACCGAACCCAGACGAGGGCGTTCTTCCAGTAGAGACGGTACATCTGGAGATGAAGGCGGCCGAATCCCCGGGTGATGCCTCGATAGCCCCCCTGTTGCATCAACAGCTGATGAATCCGTTTCATCCGGTACCAGGGCACCTGGGGAGCGATGTGGTGTTCGACGTGATAGCCGCCGTTGGCCGTCAGGACATCGAAGAGGTTGTCAGAGGTGACGGTCCGGGTGTTGCACAGCTTGCAGTCCGTGTACATTTCGACACCGGCGTGACTGAGGGCCAGCACCATCGTCGTCAGCCAGAGTCCCAGCACGTAGGTCCCGAGGAAGAAGAGATAGGCCCCCTCGCCAGCCAGCAAGGTCAGGACCCGGTGGAACGCCAGGTGATAGCCCACCAGAAACAGCATGGCCCAGCGGATCTTGTGCCGCTCGGAGCTGCGATAGACCTTGGGTTGGAAGCCAATGCCTCCCAGCCAGCTGGGGACGATGACCAGAGCTGGAAAGCCTAGGGGAAGCAACACGAAGAGACTGTAGGTGCCGAGCCCGACGGTGCTGGCAAACTTGGGGCTGTCGCCAGAGGGGTCCTCGTCGAAGCCGGTGTACTTGTGATGCCCCCAGTGCATTACCCGAAAGCCGAAGTAGTTCGTGAAGGAGTGGGCGAACATCCAGAGGCCCATGAACGCATTCAGATAGGGATTCCGGCTGTAGGCGTTGTGGCCGGCATCGTGACCCAGGAAGGCCATCAGCACATGGCAGTATCCACCCAGGAGCAGGGAAATCACGACGACCGGCCAGGACCCGTCGACACCAGCCATGATGCACGCCATCAGCAGGGCAAACACGAGGTAGGGAACAGCCTGTCCCCACCAGGCCGGTTCTGCCAGCCTCTCCCGGCCCGCCTGCTCCGCCACGGCCTTGACTATCTCGTGACAGCGTCTGTGATCATCCACCGGAACCGGTCTCCCTTTCCGTTTCCGGGAGGGTCCCACAACCCTGCCGTTCCGGATTCAGGTCTTCCAGTCCTGGAGAACCCTCCCGAAGCATGGCAGGCAGGGCATCCTGGGCGCAACGGTAGGCGGCGGGTCCCGCGAGACGTACCAGCCACGACGGAAGCAAGAACAGGCTCCCGGAGGGGATCAGCCGTCGGCACTTTGAGCGGTAGTAGAGGTAGCACATCATGCTCTCCACCCGAGGATCCAGACCGATTCCGGCAAAGCAGCCGCCGAGTCGGGATGTCTCCTGAAGATCGGCCAGCAACAGGACCATCTGGGTTCCGATACAGCGGAACCTCTGCCGGCCCGACAGGGCGGCGAGCTCGACCTCCAGCAGGTCCGTCAGGAACTCGATGTGCTTCACCTCGTCGGACAGAACGGACCGCAACACCTGCCTGGCCTCGTCGCCGACGGGGGTGGCCAACAATCGCCGGATCAGGAAGTCCCCCATGATGTCGCCTCCCAGCAGGCCCAGGAGCTTGGCGGATTTCTGGGTGCTCTCCACCAGGGTCCGCTCCATCCTTCGCAGGTAAGGGGACGGGGGCTCCAGCTCACCGTGCAAACGGGTCAGCTGCTTGCAGACCGCGACGTGCCGGCCCTCCTCCCGTCGCTGGGTTTCGGCGAACGCCTTCTCCTCCGGGGTGGAGGCGATCTGGCAGTACTGTTCCGACAGGGCGAAACCGATCCGCTCCATGTGATGGATCGCCGAGAATATCCGCCGGTAGGCTTGCCGTGGTTCCTCGCCCACCGCTGCTCCTCTTTCCGGGCCCCTCAGCCCAGACGGCCGCCGCCGCTGGCCATGCTCGGGACCGCCGTACCCACTGCGGAGCCATCGGACTTCATCGCCTCGATGGACGGGGCAACTCCGCCCCCGGCCTCCGCCATCTCGATGCGCTTCTGCACCAGGCGGTAATCCGTGAGCCCTTCCTCTTCCTCGCCGTTCTGAGCGTCACGTTCCTGGAAGAGCATTCCGCTGCCCCTCTCGTAGCGATCGATCTCGTCTGGCAGGTATCGCTCGTGGGCGTTCCAGAGCTGGGAAAGGACCCGGAGGCCGCCGAAGAGGACCCGAGGGATCTGCAAGGCTCTGGGCGAATAGAACGGCGGCAGTGTCCGGAGCGTCACCCCTGGCAGCCGGAGCAGGTTCAGGCAGGTTCTCAGATAGAGCTTCACCATCTCCCGGAAGTAGGTCTTCATGGGCAGCCGGCTCGGCAGGGCCAGATGGGAGATATCCCACATCTCGTGGTGGTCCCGATTGATGATGACGCTGTCCTTCCACTCGTCCCAGATGGCGGTTCCCGGCAGGGGCATCAGGGGCTGGAGGATCACGTAGTAGAGCTGGTTGTCGTAGATGTACTTCTGGATCTTCTCGAAGTCCGGCAGGTCCCAGTTCGGATTGAGAATGAAGGAGGCGTAGGGGTCCACGTTCGCCTCTCTCATGACCTTGAAAGCCTCGACGTTCACGGCAGCGGTGGACTCCTTGTTGAAGTATTCCAGCTCGGAGTCGGTGTAACTCTCGACGCCGACGACGATGGCCTGCAGGCCGATCTTGCTCCAGGCCTTCACGATGTCGGGATGCTTGGCGATGAAGTCTGCCCGGCCATAGGTGAAGTAGTTCTTCTTGATGCCCCGCTTCACGATCAGGTCGTGAATCTCCATCATCCTGGTGGGATGGAGGAAGAAGTCGTCGTCCACGATGTAGACGTTGGGCGACCACATCTGCTCGAGTTCGTCGACCACGGACTCCGGCGACCGGAAGGAGTAATGCCCCTCAGTCGCCTGCCAGCAGTAGCAGAACGAGCAGGTGTAGGGGCAGCCCCAGGCCGTTTTGATGAGATGACAGGGATTGTGATAGATGTAGTAATAGTCGGACCACCACTGGCGAGTCAGCTCCCGCCGGGCGTAGGGCACGTCGTCGGGGTGGGGATAGGCCGGGGTCGTGGTCTCGCTGAACTGGTCGTCCTGGCGGACCCGGATTCCCTGGACCCTGTGGAGGTTGTCCATTCTGGAGTCCTCGAAGGCCTCCACCATCTTTGCGAAGGTGAAGGTCCCCTCCCCCTGGACCAGCACATCCATGGGAGTCTTGAGGAAGTCCTCGCCGTTGCGGGTCACGTGGACTCCGCCGGCGGCGACCAGAGTGTCCGGGTTGTGGGCCTTGACCTTCTCGGCCATTCCACCGATGGCGTTCACTCCGTTGATGTAGCTGGTGAAGCCCACTACATCGGGCTCGAACTCCTTCAACAGGCGATCGAAGTTGGACGGCCGGTCCATGATGCCGTCGTAGATGACCACCTCGTGATGCTTCGGCAATCCGGCAGCCACCACTTCCAGCTCCAGGGGATCGCAGATCATCATGTTATGGAGTCCAATGGAGTGCTTGGGGATCTTGGGGCGAGCCAGGACTATCTTCATGATGGGATTTCGGAGCTCCTTCTAGACAAGTCCGGGACAGATGCGCCGCACCACCTGGGAGCGGTAGGCGAGATTCACACCGAGCAGGAAGAGGACGAACCCGACGTTCGTCCTGATCCGCCGCGTCAGGCATCGCTTCAGAATGTTCGGAATTGAGAAGACCTCCTGATAGACCCGCCAGTACCCTTCCTGAAGCTGCTCCGGGGTCAGCTTCTCGGGTTGATAGACACAGGTGGCTCCGTTGTACTCGTTGAAGTCATAGCTCAGGATCTTGCCTTCTCGCTGCCAGCGCTCGAACAGGGGGGTTCCAGGGATCGGCGTCAGCACGTAAAACCGAGGCAGGGTGATCTTGTTCCGCATCACGAAGTCGATGGTGGCCTCGAAGGTCTCCGGTGTATCTCCGTCCATCCCGAGGATCATCTCACTCGAGACGTTGATTCCGCTCCGGGCCAGCTCCTCGAGCATCTCGTCATAGTCCTCTGCCTGAACGAACTTCTTGTTGTGGGCCTTGAGGCTGTCGGTATGGACGGTCTCGAATCCGAATGACAGAGTGCTGCAACCCG
>JAJFLN010000855.1 GCA_021772705.1 Candidatus Cloacimonadota bacterium
CTCTTGCAGCTGATTTATTGCACGATCCTGTTTGATCCCGGATCGTGCGGTTAATCGACCGATACTGAGAAACCGCTCACAGCGAGTGACTCACGGAGGCTTGGAAAATGGCGAAACTCGAGGTTAGGACCACCGCACTAGAAGTGATGCTCCACACCCAGCAGGGACTCGCTCACACCTCTGTTGATGTTCTCCTGCCGGAACATGAGGTTGAAGTTGTCGTTGATCCGGTACCGCCCGATGGCTCGCAGTATCGGGTCTCTTTGCAAGCGATAGGCCTCCAACGTCAACATGCCTTTCTTCTCCAGGATCTCTGCATCGAGTCCGACGCCGCTCTTGTCCAGGAAGGAACCCGTCCTGAAGATGAAGTCATCGTACATTCGAGTCCCGAACTGAACCGTGTTGAAACCCTGGGATTGGCCGATGAACTCGTGTCCCAGGATCATGAAGAACCGATCGTCGTAGCTGGCGACGCCGAACACATCATTGCGGAACTCTTCCTTGTCCAGCCGGTACAGCGTATTGGTTCTCAGGTCCAACTTCACCTTGCTGATTTCGTCACCGATCTGCTTGGACTGATCCGAAAGCTCATGGACATCGTCCAGGACGCCTTCCATCCTTTCCGACGTTCGAGGGTCCGTGACGAAGTCCTTGGCCTTGCTCGACACGGTCTTGAAGTCGTCGGTGATCCGGGAGAGGTTCTGCGCTGATGCGGCCAGGTCGCCGCCAATGGCGCCTCTGGCGCCAAAGTCTCTCGCTACGCCCTCGAGGTGATCCAGTAGCTTCCGGAGCCTGTCACCGGTCTTGCCACCATCGTGCAGATTGTCGGCGAAGGCAGACAGGTTCTTCACGAGCTTCCGGATGTCCTCCCCGTTCTCCTTTGCCGTGTTTCTCAGCTCTGCGGCGAGTTTCTCCACATTTTCGATGGCCTGCTTCGCTCCGGGCCGATTCTCCTTGATGGCATCTCGAAGCTCCCTAACGACCTCACCAAGCCTCTCCTCCGCATTGTCGACCCGGCTGTCGATGTTGTCCAGGGTCAGCTCGAGGTGGCTCGTGGCCCTCTTGAGGTTGTCAGCCGTGGCCTTGATGTTGTCCCGGAAGTCCGGATCACCGAGGATCTTGTTCAGGGCATCCACTGTGACTCGGCCTGATGCGAGGGCTTTCTGTCCCTGCTCGACCAGGCTGTCGATGCCGATCTCCTCTTGACCCGAAACGGTGGTGCCAGGATGGAGATATTGCGGCGCGTCCCTCTCAACGATGGGTTGACTTATCTTGATGTAGTTGGCGCCAAAGAATCCGGCAGTTCCAACGTTGATTCGGGCCTGCCTACTGATCTTGTAATCCTGCTGAATCTCGAGCCAGGTCAGGACCAGTCCGTCCTTGAAGCTCATCATCACGACCTTGCCCACCGGCAGGCCGTTTATACGGACGACGTTGCCGATGCCCAAGCGCTGAACGTCGTGGAATGTGACCCCGATTCGATAAACTTTTTGGAATGGCTTGTAGTCCTCCACCTTGCTGACGAGCCAGATGAAGAGAGCGCAGGCCAAGACCGTCAAGAGTCCGACTCGGAATTCGGTCTGGTCGTTCACGCAGCCTCGCCTTCGGGAGTGTTGGGCAGTCCCAACAAGAACTGCCGTACGAATGGGTCGGAACAGTTCCGGATCTCATCCGGAGTGCCTATGGTGACCAGACGCCCTTTGTAATGTACGCCAATTCGATCCGATATCTCCAGGGCGTTCTTGATGTCATGGCTGACCAGGATGCTGGCGGTCTCGAACTTGTCTCGAAGCATCGTGACCAGGAGGCCGATCTCGGTGGTCATGATCGGGTCCAGTCCTGTTGTCGGTTCATCGAACAGGATCAGCTCTGGCTCCAGAGTGAGAGAGCGGGCCAGGGCCACCCTCTTTCTCATGCCACCTGACAGGTCCGAGGGCATCTTGTTGGCTATGCCCGGAAGGCCGACGCGATCCAGGTTCAGATCCACGATCTCCTTCTTCTCGGCATCCGGGAGTTTGGTGTGCTGATCCAGGGCGAATCCGACGTTCTCTCCCACGGTCATGGAATCGAAGAGGGCTCCACCCTGGAACACCATCGACATCCGGCGACGGAGCAAGTCAAATGTGCTCTCCGGTGCATCCGTTACATTCTGGCCGAAGATCTCGACGGATCCCGAGTCGCAGCGAAGAAGCCCCATGATGATCTTCAGGGTCACTGACTTGCCGCAGCCCGACGGTCCGATGATCGCGAAGGTCTCGGCCGGTTTCACCTGGAATGAGACATCCTGGAGCACCTTCATATCCCCGAAGGCCTTCGAGATGCCCGTTAGCCGAACGATGGGTCCGGCGTCTGCCGCGTCTTCTGATGTGGCTGGTATGGCTTTGCTCATGGGGAGATGGAGAGGGACGGCTCGGGGAGATCCTGGTTCAAGTGAGGTGAGAAGGGCCCGGCGCCCTGCGATCACCCGGAGGATCTCCTAATGTATATCGTCTCTTCATGCCGACAATCGAACCGGGAAACGTGGAAATGGATCGAATCTACCCCGACTGCTGCGCTAGTGCGGTGGTCCTAACGCTTCCTTCCTTATCCGTTCGTGCCGAGCTTGTCGAGGCACAGAGCGTCGTTTCGCGGACCGGCCCCTCTCCTGAGCTTGCCGAAGGGTCAGACGATATGGCCGCCCGCTCCATTCATCC
>JAJFLN010000856.1 GCA_021772705.1 Candidatus Cloacimonadota bacterium
GCCTTCGAGTTCTTTGTCTGGTAGGCTTGGTTGGCCGCCTCGAGGGCCTTCGGGTCCGACTTGTAAGAGGAGATCTCCCCTTCCAGCGCCGTCTTCTGCTTGTACAGGTTCTTCAGCTGGCCGCCCTTGGTGAACTTCGACAGCAGGCCCGTCTTGCCTTCCAGGGTCGTGATCTGCTTGTTCACGTTGACCAGCTCGGCCTGACGTGCCGTCAGCAGGTCCGCGTTCATCAGGGACTGGGAACCCATCTTCGGCTGATCACGACCGAGCTTCTTCAGATTCTGGTCGATCTGCTTCACGACCTTGCTGTCGGCGCCGAACTTCTCGATGGCCGTCTTGCGAGCCGTCTGCAGCTGCGAACTGACCGCGTCGTTGTTGCTCTGCCGCAACGTATTGACGGTCTGATCCGTCAGGCCCAGCTTGCCCAGCTCTGTTCCCGTCAGCTTGCCGCCATTGGCCTTGGCAACATCGGCGATCCGGGAGGCTGCCTGGGCGTCGATGAGACCGCCGGAGTTGGCCTTGATCTGACCCGCGTTCATCCGGGCCAGGTCGAAGGTCTTGTTACCGAACCGGACCAGGAACGCTCCCTCCGCTGCTGCCGCGGCTCCGCCTGCTGCCGCGCCGCCGAGCCCGCTACCCCGCACGGTCTGGGAGGAGGGCGACTTGGCCGTGGAAGAACCGGCGCTGTCGACGATTGCCTTCTTCTGAACCCTCAGGTTCCGGATGCCGTCATTGACACCCTTCAGCTCGGCGAGTCTTCCCTTGGCACCCGATGCCTCGGAGGCCTTGTAGGCCTCGCCCAGGTTCTTGAAGGAACCGTCCTTGACCAGACCAGACGCCACATCGTGGGCCTGGGCCCGCATGGTCTTGATCTGGCTATTGATCGAATCGATGCCCTTCACTGCTGGCGGCTTGGCTGCCCCCGCGGCTGCTTCTCCCAGCGAACCTTCGAGTCTCAGGCTCGAGAGGGAACTGCCGCCCTTGCCCGTGACTACTGGCTCCCGAACGAGAGTGCTGGAGGAGTTGCTGCTGCCCGTGGGCGCCTTGCCCGAGGCCGGCTTGGGAGCCGCGGCCATCTCTCTGGGAAGGTTGACCGCCTCGGGAGTCGGAGCCTTGGCCGAGGAGGTTCCGCTCTTGCCAGCAGGAGCCTTGCTGGAGGTCTTGCCTCCCGTGCTCTCGGCCTGGCTTCCGCTCTTGGCGTTGGCCGTGGCAGCGCCACCCCGGTGCTTGCCCACGAACCAGTCCTTGAACCCCTGCCAGAAACCGCCCCCGCTCTTGGCACTGCTGGCCGACTTGGACGTGGTCGGCTGCTCCACCGTCTTGGGAGCGCCGCCGATCTCGGAACCCTTCGGCTGAGACGCCGTGCTCTTGGAGACGGCCTCGCCACCGGCCTTGGAGGTCCGGAGGGTCCGGATCTGGTCGTTGATCGACTTCAGCCTGGCCAGGTCGCCCTTGGCGCCCGAAGCCTCGCTGGCCTTGTAGATATCCAGATTGTTGGCGTACTTGCCCGTGGCCTTGATCTTGGCCTTCAAAGAGTAAGCATCGGCCCGCAGGTTCTTGATCTGTGAACCCAGATCCGCGCCCTTCACGCCGCCAATCTCGGAACCCCTCGCCTTGGCCGTGGGCTGCTCCACAACTGGGTTCTCGCCAACGGGAGCCTTCTGGCTCGCAGCGGCCTCTCCGGCTGCCGTCTTCGGGGAGAAGAGCTTCTTCCACCAGCTGGTCTTCTGGCCCGTGGCGGCAACCTCGCCTCCGACCTCGCCCTTCAGGGTCTTCAGATAAGACTCGGCCCAGTTGCTGCCCGTGGCGCTCTTCTGAGTCCCGGTCTGGCCCAGCTCGCTGCCCCTGGGCGTCTTGGCCGCAGCACCGCTGGAGGCTGCAGAGCCCTTGCCCTGGAGGATGTCCATGTACTTCTGACCCCAGTTGGAGCCCTCGACGGCCTTCGCCGGAGCCTGTGCCGGCTTGGTGCCCTCGACCTTGACGGTCCCCGGGGCGCCATCGCCCTTGAGCATCTTCAGGTAGCTGTCCGCCCAGCCACCGTTGTTGGACTTGAACTGGCCACCCTTGGCGACCTTCAAGAACGAATCGGTGAACCCGGGCTTTGGCGCCGTGGACTGGGTCGAACCGCCACCAATCTCGGAGCCTCGGGCCGTCCTGGGTGTGGCCTGAGTCGCCGGCTTGTTGGCGGCCCGGTTGGTCCGGATCTGCTGATTGATCTGACTCAGCTTCGCCAGTTCACCCGTAACGCCAGGCTTCAGGGAAGCCTTGTAGACCTCGCCAGCGCTCCGGAACTGACCGGACCGGACCAACTGCTGGGTCAGGGCCTTCGCCTGGACGGACAGCTGCTTCGTTGCCGTCATGGGCTTTGCTGCCGGCGCCTGAGTGGAGCTCTTGGCGGGAGCAGGAGCCTGTGCGGTGCTCTTCGGAGGAGCCGAGGTCTGACGAGCCGGCTGGGTCCGCGGGACGGGCCTGTTGGCCGCCCGGTTGGCCCGGATCTGCTGATTGATCTGACTCAGCTTCGCCAGTTCACCCGTAACGCCAGGCTTCTGGGAGGCCTTGTAGACCTCGCCGGAACTCCTGTACTGACCGGACTGGACCAACTTCTGGGTCAGGGCCTTCGCCTGCGCCGAGAGCTGCTGCGTCGCCGTCATGGCCCGGGCCGTCGGCGCCGTTGGAGCCTTCGGTGCCGGCGCCTGCTTGGCAGGAGTCTTGACCGTGGTTTCCCGAATCGGCTGCCGGGTTGCCTGGGTCGACTTGGCCGGCGCCGGAGCCTCCGTCACCTTAGCCGCGGTCCTCTGAGGCTGTGGCTTGCTCCTGCTCTTGGCGAAGGCCTTGGTCGCCTCGGCGCGAGAAGTCCGGATCTCCGTGGCGACCTTTCTCAGCTCGGCGAGCTTGCCCTGATTGCCTTCGTAGGTCTTGGCCGCCTCCCAAATCTGCTTCCTGGACTTGAACATGCCTCCGCTCTCGGCGGCGATCTCTCGGAAGAGCACCTTGGCTCTCGCAGACAGCTGGTTGATGTGGGCCGAGGCCTCGGCTCGAGTACTGAACTTCGGAGCCGGAGCCGCCGGGGCCGTGGACGACCTGTTCGTCGGGGCCTTTGCCGTCTCGGCGGAAGTTCTTGGCGCGTTGGCCTTGGCGCGAGCCGCCTCGGCAGCAGCCATCTGGGCCTTCGCCTTCTGCAGGTTCACTGCCTTCCTGGCCTGATGCTCCGTGCGGGAGGCGCGGACGGAATCGATGCTCTTCGAGAGCTTCTGCAGCCGGGCATCCTTCACGATCTGCTCCGAGCTGACGGCCTTGCCCTCGAGGCGAGCCCTCATCTCCAGGCGCCGGTACAGATCCTTATAGGTGTTCTCCAGAGAACTGACCGTACGGTCATAGCCCCGCAGCGAGGTCGGCTTCCGATTGATGACGGCCTCGGCCTGGCGGTTGAACTTGCCAATCTCCGCATCCAACGTGGCTCGGGCACGATTCAGATTCTGGGTCTCCACCAGACTCTTCTGCCCCTGGCTGACGCGCTCTATGTTCTTCGATATCTGCTGAAGCCGAGGATCCCGGGCCAGCCTCTCGGCGCTCGGCCTCTGCCCCTTGGCGGCAGCTTCCTGAGCGACGCTCTTGAACATGCCGTCGTAGGTGCTCTTCAGACTCTTCAGGGTCGTCTCATAGCCCTTGACCGTCGACGGGGTCCGCTTGGCGATGGCGTTGTGCTGCTCCGTGAGGCGGACGATGTCAGCCTTGTAAGCCGGGGCTCGAGGCGCCTGGATCACTGCCGAGTGGCCCTGAGGCGTTCGGGTCACGGTCTTCATCCCCGGGACCTTGGCCGTCAGGTCAGCATGGCTGGAGAAGCTGCCCTTCATCCTCGCCTGGGCCACAGCCTTGGCGGTCTCGGCCGGGACGCCCACGTCACGCAGCTGCTTGTAGAGCCCCGTGGCGCTGCGGCCGTTCAGGTTGATCGTGACCGGTTTGCCGCTACCTTCGAAACGGAAAAGCAGGCGCTCTCCCAAAGCATAAACCAGGGCCTGGTTTCCGGCGCTCGGAATAGTCTTGGGGCCCGAGATGGTCTGGCTGGGTTGCGTCTTGGGCGCTGCTGGCGGCGGAGGAGATACGACCTGCCGTCCCGCCGTATCGATGATGCCCTTGCCTCCGACCGAGATCAGACGAGTCTGCAACTCCGCCAGGTTCTGGTAGGGCTTGAAGACCAGCTGGGAGCCGGAACTGTTACTGACGAGACGGGTATTGGCCAGCAAGTTGATCTGGGCGTTGGAGAAGCCAGCCTGGTTCAGCTGTCCCACCAGGACCTTGGTATTCGGGATGTTCAGGTTGACCTGGAGACCGCTCTTACCCGTGATCCAGACCGGCGAGGCCAGCGGCGGCGCGGGCGCCTTGACGGCCCGAGAAGGCGGCGGTGCCGACGGCTTCGGAGGCTGGGTGGCCTGAGTACGACCGCCTCGGAGCTTGAGGTCAGATCGCGCTCCCTGAGTGACTGCGCTGCTCAGCTTGGCCAGCCGGGCCTGCCCCACTCCGGGCACATTCCCCACGTCCTGGATCGTCTTGAACGGCCCGAACTGGTTCCGATACCGCACGATCTGCTTGGCCGTTCCCTCACCAATCCCGGGGATCGATGCCAGTTCGCTCACCTTGGCGGTGTTCAGGTCGAACAGCACCTGGCGACCCGGAACCTTCACCGGAATCAACGTTGCGGCCTCGATGGCCGGCGCCATCAGGCTGGTCAGGAAACAGATCAGGACGATCACACTGGTCGTTCGTCTGAATCTTTTGTCAGCGATACCCATGGGGATTTCCCTTTCAGGAGAAAGCAGAACTCGTACCCAGGTGGATCCTGGGAAGCCTTAGGATTCTAAGAATGGAGTCCATAAGTGTCAATCCGGGACGCGCAAGTCGTCCACATTTCACTACTGATGCCCCGTCGCATTTGTTTCATGATCCCGGGACAGGTGGACGGCGCTCCTGTTCCCATGATATGGATCCCGGTTCTGTCCTCTGTTCATCACTCATGAGCCCTTCCGCCCAGCGCCGACTCCGTCTCGTACCTCCCATCGAGGAAACTTCGAGCCTGCCCATGACCCCCTCCCAGGAATGTTACGGCCAGGACGAAGCCTTCGTGGAGGAGAACATCGAGCCCATTCTCGACTTCCTGTACCGGAAGTGGTTCCGAGTCTCCGTCTCGGGCCAGATGAACGTGCCCAGGGAAGGCAGGGTCTTGCTGGTGGCCAACCACTCAGGCGCCCTGCCATGGGATGCATTGATGATCTACCAGGCCCTCCGTCACCGGGTTTCGCCCCCCAGAACCGTCCGGTTCCTGGTGGACAAGTTCGTCATGCGCCTTCCTTTCATCTCCATGCTGGCCACACGGTCCGGATTTGTCCTGGCCTGCCGGGAGAACGCTCGCCAGTTGCTGGAGAATGAAGAGCTGGTCGGCGTGTTCCCCGAAGGCACCAAGGGCACGGGGAAACTCTGGAAGGAGCGCTACAAGCTGGC
>JAJFLN010000857.1 GCA_021772705.1 Candidatus Cloacimonadota bacterium
TGAACCAGGCATCGGCGTAGCGGTTGGAGGTTCCTGTCTTGCCACCCACCTGATGGCCCTTGACCCGGGCTCGGCGAGCGGTGCCCCGTTCCACCACTCCTCGGAGCATGGTGGCCATGGAGAAGGCCACATCGGCGGGCAGGACCCGTTCCCGACTCTCCGGGGCCTCGAGGAGTACCTTGCCACCCCGCTCCACCACTTCAAGGATGGCTCGGGGGGTGGCCCGGACGCCTTCGGCAGCGAAGGGGATGTAGGCCCCGACCAGCTCGAGGAGACTTACGCCGGAGCTTCCGAGTGCCAGACTCAATCCCTCGTGCAGCGGAGACTGGATACCCATCCGGCGAGCCACCTCGACGGCGTCGGAGACTCCGATCAACTCGATGAGCTTGACGGCCGCCACGTTGAACGAGCCGGCCAGCGCCTTGGCCAGGATGGCCGGACCGTGATACTCACCACCGAAGTTCCTGGGCTCCCAGAACTCCTCCATCTGGGGAAACTCGTAGAGGACGGGAGAGTCGTCGATGACATGGTTCGCCTCGAATTCGTTGAGCAGGGCTGCCGTGTAGACGAAGGGCTTGAAGGCGGAACCGGGCTGACGCCGGGATTGAACTGCGCGATTGAACTGGCTCTTGGCGAAGTCCCTGCCGCCGATCATGACCAGCACGTCGCCGGTGTTGGGGTCCAGGGCCGTGAAGGCTCCCTGCAGGGTCGGCTGCTCCTCCAGGGAGCGGGACTTGAAGAACTTGCCGTCCCGGAAGATTTGCTCTGCGACCTGTTGCTGCTCCCAGTCCAGGGAGGTGATCACGTCCAGGCCGCCGGTGAAGGTCTTGCGAGGACCGAACTGCTCCAGAAGCTGCTTGGTCACCAAGGCGGTGAAGAAGGGTGCTTTGGCGGGCCCCTTGGGATCTTCTCCCTTGTCAGCGGCAAATCGCATTTCCTCGGCGATGGCGCGACTGGCCTCGAAGGCTGAGATGAACCCGAGGCGGACCATCTTGTTCAAGACGTGAGTTTGCCGCTGTTTCCAGGCGCTTCCCTTCTTGAGGGGTGAGTATCGCGCCGGGGCCTTGACCATGCCGGCCAGGAGGGCCGATTCGGCCAGGGACAGTTCGGAAGAGGTCTTGCCGAAGTAGTAGCGGGCCGCGGAGCCGATGCCGTACCTGCCATGACCGAAGTAGATCTCGTTCAGGTATTGTTCGAGGATCTGTTCCTTCGTGTGAGACCGCTCCATCCGGTTGGCGAGGATCATCTCTTGCAACTTGCGACCCAGATCTCGCCGGGAATCGAGGACCCGGTTCTTCACGAGCTGCTGGGTGATGGTGCTTCCGCCCTGAACGACCCGGCCAGCCCTGGCGTTGACGGCAGCGGCCCTGAGGATGGCTCTGGCGTCCAGGCCTCGGTGCTCGAAGAACCGCTCGTCCTCGGCGGCCACGAAGACCAGGCGGGTCATGACCGGCACCTCGTCGAGAGGCACGACCCGGGACCTGAGCTGGGTACCGTGAAGTGTGGTCAGCAGCACGCCATTCCGATCGTAGATCCGGGTCACCAGCTGAGGCCGATAGCCGGGTCTGGAGATGCGCTCCAGCTTCGCGGCGAGCCCGCCGCCTTCGTCGGCGACCTGCGGAAGACTGCCGATGGCACCAATCCAGAGAGGCACAACGGCGACGTTGAAGATGGCCAGACCGAGTCGCCCCAGCATTTCCAGCATCAAGACCGACCTTCCGGCAGGCCGGGGAGTTCAACACTCGCCGCCGGGGAGGGCGTGGTTGCAGGATGGAGTCGAGGGACATTCCAAATCATGACATGACTGTAGTAACGCGAAACGGAGGGTCATGGCAATCAGAGTCAAAATGGGGTGCAGAGGCAGCGGATGGCGTCAGCTGCGATGAGACGGGAGGTTAGGGTCCGCGCAAGAACAACTACGCAGTTTCGCATCCCATCTTCAGGCCACGGAGATTCTGTTTCATCAAGAACCGTCTGTGATCTCTGTGATCCTAGCGGCTCCGGATAATCCGGTGAGAGCTGATTGCCGCACCGATCTGCTGCAGCTTTCCGATGGCCGACGCGAATCCACCAGGCGAAAACGGTTTGGGCTTACCTGCGCCGGGCTCGAGGCCCAGTATCCAGGTCGCTGCGGCGTAGACATGTCCGTCGGGAGCCGGAACGATGGAGCGGTGTATGTAGCTGTAGCCGCCAATCAGGTTCCCCACGTTCTCCTCGACGAACGTCTTGGAATCGAGATCGAATCGCCAGAGGAGCTTCGGGAACCCGGCCATTCCCGCCCAGAGGCAGCTTCGCTCGAGGCCGGCGGCGAGGGCCCCGATCATCAGATAGAGGTGAGGAAGTTCGTGGGTTCGAATTTCCAGTGCCCTGAGCGGGAGTGTTCCAGCACGGAGCGGTCAGAGGCGCCTCGGGATCACTTCTCGTTCCAGAGTGCGATGCCCCCGAGGATGCCAGCCCGATTGGAGACAATCTTCACGTCCTCCGGCGGCTCGAAGGTGAGCTTCTTCGCGTTACCTCCGCCAAGATGGAGGCGATCGAAGTTGAGCAGTCTCCTGAGGGTCTTGATCACCTTCTCCACACGCCGGTTCCACTTCTTGTTGCCCACGGCCTTCCTGGCAGCGTTGCCGACGTACTCCTCGTAGGTCATCCCTTTCTTAAAGGGATGGTGGGCGACTTCCATGT
>JAJFLN010000858.1 GCA_021772705.1 Candidatus Cloacimonadota bacterium
GTGTGTGGGGCGGTGGTGTCATGTCGGTTGGTCGGCCTCGGGTGCATGTCACCCTGGGGGTCCCCTCCTCCGTTCGCCCCACTTTGGATGCGGGAATCCATAGGGGGGCGAACGGATCCGGAATAGGCCAGGGGACCCCCCACGGGACATGCACCCGGTCGGCCTCCGAGAGCACGGAGCAAGCGTCCCCGTACCAGCGAGCCGCTCGATCGAGGTGGTTTCCCATCGCCTTCAGGTGCCATGCGTTGTTGATCTTCTTGTAGATCCCACCGGAATTATAGGCGGCGGCAACCAGGATGGGATCAGAGCCGGTCTCGGTGGCGATGATCATCATTATCAGGGCTGCCGGTACTTCGTGCTCTTGAGAGGCCGCGAAAATGGCATCGCCGTAGAGATCCAGGATCTTCCGGCAAGTGATGGGCTGTCCAGGGGTCCGCCATGGTTGAGTGCCGTCATCCAGATCGCGTGTATAGACTCCGTGATCGTCGTACCTCCACTCCCGCCCCCCGAACTTCCCGTGCCAATCGCTGGCGGGCACGGCTGGCATCGAAGCGGCAGGCGTATCTGGCAAGCCCGGGCGATCGGTTGCCATTGGGTTCCGCTCCATCACTGGTGCCGGAGGAGGGATTCGAACCCTCACGAGGTTTACCCTCGGTGGATTTTGAGTCCACTGCGTCTACCATTCCGCCACTCCGGCTCCTGTGGCTCAAGAAGCCTAGACGGCCATCCCGGGAATCGTCAAGAAACTCGCAGGCTCAGGGCCTCCCCGTGCCTGAACTTCACTCCTCCGGAATCCAGCGGAGTCGCTCACCCAGGCCACGGTTACCCGGTTCTCACGGAGTCTTCCTGATTTCGATCCGGGCAGTGGTAGAATGCTGCCGTGGACTCGAGAAAGGTATCCCGTGTTCGGCGTCTCCGCGACACGGAGCCAGATCTGGATTATCTGATTCTCACACCGTCAGAGCGTCTGGCGATGATCTGGACCCTGACCGTTCAGGCCTGGAGGTTCGCCAAGCAACCCATTGCTGAACCCGGACTTCAGAGACATGTTAGCCGCGTTGTTCGCCGAACGGGCTGACTTCCTGATCGTGGGAGCCTACGCCGTGGGCGCTCACGGAGCCCCGAGAGCAACCGGAGACCTGGACCTGTTCGTTCGTCCCACACCGGAGAATGCGGTCCGAGTCTGGAGGGCTCTGGCTCGTTTTGGAGCTCCCTTGAAGGACGTGACCGAGGAGGATTTTATCAGCTCCGATCTGATCTACCAGATTGGAGTGCCTCCAGGGAGAATCGACGTGATCACCGGCATTTCAGGTGTAACCTTCGACGAAGCCTGGCGCGGAAGGGTAACGCACGAAGTCGACGGATTGAAACTACCTTTGATAGGCCTCGACGAACTGATCCGCAACAAGCGAGCCAGTGGCCGCCACAAGGATCTGCATGACGTGGAGACACTGGAAAGGTTGGCTGGCCGTCAGTAGGTTCTGAATCCGGTACCGCGCCGCCTGGAATCACGCCGTGGCTGTTCGTCCAGTCTGGTGATTCTGGCTGGAATGCGGCGACGGGTGTGACGGTCAGTCAGTACCAGGGATGGGACTCGCTCCCCGTCGCTGGAGTGGGAACTTCGAATATCAGGCTCATACACGTCAAGCCAGCCTCGGCACGAATAAGCTCCGAGTTCGCTGCGAAGCGACAGGTCCTGCTGGTTCACCACTCTGTATCGCAGACTCCCATCGACATCGCCTTCGCCTGGCTGCCCTTCGAGCTGGAGTCGCTCCGTCGGGCAGAGACCGTCAACCTGGCGGGCGTGGCGGTGCGGATCGCAACGGTGGAGGATCTCATCGTCAGCAAGTTCGTGGCCTGGCGGAGCCGTGACAGGGATGACATCGAGCGGCTACTGGTAGTGCACCGAGATGCCATCGATTTGAACCCGGTTCTCAGTCAGGTCCGGGAGTTCGCGGAACTGCTGGAGGAGCCGGAGCGCCTTGACGATTTCAGCTCATTAGTCGAACGAGCTGGCGGGTGTCGCCCTCCCGATCACGAGTGAAGTGACTCTCGAAGATCCGCTCGTCTTGCTCGAAGCGGCACGGAAGCTCCCGAGCCGGGTGATTCATGACTTGAAACAGCGGCGAGACGTGGTGATTGTCCCGGAGGGCCGACAGCGTCACGAGGGCCGATGCGCCAACTCGCTGATTCAGGCTCGTTTGACCGACGCGGGAGAGGGTGGATCATGGCCAGGACGGAACCTGGACCCTCCCGGGACTGAAGCAGCCGCGGCAGCCCAGATGTCACCTCCCTGGGGGGGAAGGCAGCATTGATTATCACGGAGGCCACAGTGCTCTCGGAGCGTACAGAGGACCTGGGGTAAAATCGAACCTCTGTGACCTCCGAGACCTCTGCGACCTCTGTGTAACTTCTCGTTTCATCGAGACTGAAGCCACGCCCTGGGCGACATGCTCCCGACAGAGGAGGGTACACAGGCCGCGGTATAAGTTGGCGACGCCCGAGAATGGCCGCTCCGTCATGGCCTGATAATTGCTTTTCAAATCGGGTAGCGCCCCGAAGTGGGCGGTATGTCGTCGTGGCCGAGAGACGACCATGCCCTCGAAACCGCCCCATTCATGCGCACTTGAAGCCGATCATGAACCCTGCCACCTTCAGTCCAGTCTGGCTCCCGTGGGAGAAGCAGGTAGGGAATTGCCGCGCATCTCGGGAATGATTTCCCTATCCCGCCCATGGCCGGATTCGTCTGAAAGGGTTAATAGTAGAGTCATATCAGAAGCAGATAAGTTTGATTGAGCAGACAAGACACAGGAGTCAGTGGGGGTTCCTGCACGTCCAGGCTCGGAGGTTTAAGCCTTGAAACTCACAGCGATTCCAATGCTCTCCATCTTGACCGCCGTCATGGCCGTACTGTGTCTCACACCGGGTCCGGTTTCGGCGCAGGACTTCGTGCTGCAGCTTCACAAGGGGCTGAATCAGATCTCCCTTCCTGTCACGCCCAGCACCTCCGGTCTCTACCGGGCGGAGGATTTGCTGCAGGATACAGGTGGACAGTACGTGGTCCGGACTCTGCCCGGAAGGGTCGCGGGTAAGGGTCAATTCGAGCTCTACGTGACAGGACTGGGTAACTCCTTCGGACTGGAGCCGAGTAAGGGGTACCTGCTGTCCATGTCAGAGTCCCGGACCGTGAGTATCCCCTTCTTCAAGGGAACCGAATCCACGGCAGGCACAACGACTGTCGACTTCATCGGACTGTTGCTCGGCGACGTGACGGGGACGCAGAAGGCGACCATCGTGTCCCGCGTGGGCGGCGTCGATGCTGCCCAGATTGCTTCCGGCGCCACCCTGGCCAACCAGGCCACGGCTGCCAACGAGGCCAGCACCCTGGTTCGACGAGATGCATCGGGTGACTTCTCGGCCCGGGCGATCAATGCCAATGTCTTCGGTACCGTGACGGGAAACGTGATCGGTAACGTCACAGGAACAGCGACCTTTGCTCAGAGTGTGACCGGTCAACTCGGGGGCGACGTGTCAGGCACCCAAGGATCCACGGTGGTCACCAGTGTCGGCGGCAAGTCAGCGGCGCAGATCGCCGCCAGTGTCGACTTCAGCGGCTCCGCCACCTCCGCAGCAACAGCGGCGTCGGTGGTGAGACGGGACTCCCAGGGGAGCTTCTCCGCCACCACGGTCACGGCGGATCTGGTGGGACGAGTCACGGGAGACGTCACGGGAACCCTGACGGGCAATGTGATCGGCGACGTGACGGGCACCTCCGGAACGGCGTCAAACTTCTCGGGCAGCCTGGCAGGAGATGTGATTGGCCCACAGGGCGCCACCGTCGTGGGCACCGTGGGCGGTGCCCCGGCGAACTCCGTGGCCCAGACAGTCTCCATCGTCTCCGTCGCCACCTCTGCTGCCTCGGCCCAGGCCCTGGTCAAGCGAAACTCTGCGGGGAGCTTTTCCGCCACCACGGTCAGCGCGAACCTCATCGGAGATGTCACGGGCAACGTGACCGGGAATGCCGTCACGGCCACGAGCTTCACCGGGCCCCTGGCTGGAGACGTCACAGGGACTCAGGGAGCCACAGTGGTCAGCAACGTGGGAAGCGCCACGGCAACCGCCGTGGCTCAGACCGTTGCCGTCGTCGCCCTGGCTCAGACGGCAAACGTCACTGAGGCTCTGGTCAAGAGGGACTCCGCGGGCAGCTTCGCCGCCACGACCATAACGGCAGACATCATCGGAAACGTCACGGGCAACGTGGTCGGGGTCGTCCAGGTGAACTCCTCTACTTCCGTTAGCTTCACGGGCCCGCTCCTAGGAGAGGTGACGGGTTCCCAGAGCGCCACGCTGGTCTCCAGCATCGGCGGCATCCTGTCCTCGCGCATCACCGAGAGCGTATCCGCCGTCGAGGCAGCGACCTCCACCACCGACACATCGACATTGGTCCGGAGAGACTCTGAGGGTTCCTTCGAGGCCACGACGGTCACGGCGGATCTGGTGGGCGGTGTGACAGGAAACGTGACGGGGAATGTGTTCGGGAATGTGACGGGCAGCGTCATCGGCGATGTGACCGGGACCGCGTCCCTGGCCCAGGGCTTCACGGGCAACCTGGCCGGAGACGTAACGGGGACCCAGGGAGCCACGGTGGTCTCCGGTGTCGGAGGCGTCACGGCGACCCGGGTCGGCACCTCCGTGGCGGCCACGGAAGCCGCCACCGAGGACGGTACGGTTTCCACCCTGGTTCGGCGTGATTCGTCTGGCAATTTCTCCGCCACGACCATCACGGCCGACGTCATCGGTAACGTCACAGGCAACCTGACAGGTACATTCAACGGCACCATCTCGGAAGCCACGAACTTCACGGGCAGCCTGAACGGAGACGTCACGGGCACCCAGGGTGCCACGACGGTCTTCGCTGTCGGCTCCCGGTCCGCCTCCAGGGTGGCAGCCTCGGTGGATCTGACGGAAGGCGGCACCAACGCCAACGCGGGCAACGCTCTGGTCAAGCGGGATGCCAGCGGCAACTTCTCGGCAGGGACCGTCACGGCGACCCTGAGCGGCTCGGCGACAAGCTTCACCGGTTCTCTGGCCGGTGACGTGAGCGGAACTCAGGGCGCCACCTCGGTGGACACTGTAGGCAGCCGATCGGCTGCCCGGATCACCGCCAGCGTCGACTCCACGGAAGCAGCCACGAACGACGCAACGGTTTCCACTCTGGTCATCCGGGACTCCAGCGGCAGCTTCACTGCCACCACCGTGACAGCGGATATCGTGGGCAACGTGACGGGGAACATCACGGGCAGCATCGACACGGCAACGAACTTCAT
>JAJFLN010000087.1 GCA_021772705.1 Candidatus Cloacimonadota bacterium
ATGGCATCAGATACAAGGCCAGTGACATTCACATCGAACCCGAGGCCCGTGGGCTTCGGGTCCGGTTCCGGATCGACGGCATTCTGGAAGAGGTGATGAGCCTGTCCCAGGACTGGGCAGCGCCGGTCATCAGCCGCACGAAGGTGATGGCGGACCTGGATATCAGCGAGAAGCGGATACCCCACGACGGTAGAGCGGAGATCGAGATCGAGGGCCGGCAGATCGACCTTCGTGTCTCCACCTTTCCCACCGTCTTCGGCGAGAAGGCCGTGCTCCGGATCCTGGACAAGACCAACATCGTCTTCAGTCTGGAAGAGCTGGGATTCGAGGAGGACATCCGGCGGACCTTCTCCAATCTCATCAAGAATCCGAACGGGATCATGTTGATCACGGGCCCGACTGGCTCGGGAAAGACGTCGACTCTCTATGCGGCATTGAAGGAGATCTCCGACGTGGAGAAGAACGTGATCACCATCGAGGACCCGGTGGAGTATCAGCTGCCCATGGTCAATCAGGCCCAGATCAATCCCAAGGCCGGATTCACCTTCGCCAGCGGCCTCCGGAGCGTCCTTCGCCAGGACCCGGACGTCATCATGGTCGGTGAGATCCGGGACCTCGAGACGGGCGAGACCGCGGTCCGTGCCGCCCAGACGGGCCACATGGTCTTCTCCACCCTTCACACCAACGACGCTGCCGGGGCCGTGACCCGGTTGATCGACATGGGTGTCGAGCCCTTCCTGGTGGCCAGTTCAGTCATCGCCACCATGGCACAGCGTCTCGTGCGGGTCATCTGCACCGAGTGTAAGGAGAAGGTGTCCGTCAACCCGGAAGTGCTGGAGCGTCTCGGAGCGTCGAAGGAGAAGATCGACCTCTGGAAGTTCTACGAGGGCCGAGGCTGCTCGGCGTGCAAGGACACGGGTTTCCGAGGCCGGGCCTGTATCACGGAGTTGATGGTGATGAACGAGGCGCTGCGAAACCTGGTGGTTTCCAAGTCGGCGTCCTCGAAGATCAAGTTGAAGTCGCGGGAGATGGGAATGGCCACCCTCCGTGAGGACGGCCTGGAGAAGGCCGGCCGGGGAGTCACCACGCTGGGCGAGGTTCTTCGTGTGTCCCAGCGAGACGAGGTGTGAGCAGAGATGAGCGCGCAGCTGATTGACGGCAAAGAGATAGCGAAACTAGAGAAGAAGGCCACGAAGAAGAGAGTCCAGGCTCTCGTTGCCCGGGGTGTGACTCCGGGCCTGGCGACCGTGCTTGTCGGCGACGACCCGGCATCCCACGTCTATGTCTCCAGCAAGCGCAAGACCTGCGCCCGGTTGGGAATCGAGAGTTTCACAGAGGATCTGCCCGCCGACACGGCCCAGCAGATCTTGCTGGACCGTATCGCGGCACTGAATGCCAATGAGGGGATTCACGGCATCCTGGTCCAGCTCCCGCTGCCGGATCACATCGACGAGCAGACCGTGCTGGAGGCCGTGAGCCCCGCTAAGGACGTCGATGGATTTCACCCCGAGAATGTCGGGCTGCTGACCATGGGGCGAACCCGGGTGGCGCCTTGCACCAGCATCGGTATCATGCGCCTCCTGGAACGATCTGGCTACGAGCTGAAGGGCAAGAATGCTGTCATCGTGGGCCGCTCGAACATCGTGGGAAAACCAACGGCGATCCTCCTGATGGGACAGCACGCAACCATCACCATCTGTCACTCCCGCACCCGGGACTTGCCCGGTGTAATCCGTCGCGCTGACCTGGTAGTGGCGGCCATGGGGAAGCCGGAGTTCATCAAGGGTGACTGGATCGCCGAGGGTGCCGCCGTCATCGACGTGGGAATCAACCGGGTTGGCGAAAAGCTCGTCGGGGACGTCGAGTTCGAGGCCGCCCGGGAGCGAGCCGGCTGGATCACACCCGTTCCGGGAGGTGTGGGACCCATGACGATTGCCATGTTGATGGAGAACACCGTGGGGCTGGCGGAGAAGGCCTCCGCCGGGGGTCCGCCGTGACCGCCGGTCGTCGCATCCTGGTCACCGAGCCCCTCTCTGATGCGGGACTGGAATTGCTTCGGCGGGACTTCGAGGTCGACTATCAGCCCTCCATCAGCGATGAGGAGCTGACAGCGGCCCTGCCCGGGGCCGACGCCTTGATCGTCCGGAGCAAGACCCAGGTGTCGTCAGAGAGAATTGGCATCGCTGGCCGGTTGAAGGTGATCGGCCGGGCCGGAGTGGGTTACGACAACATCGATCTGGAAGCCGCCACGGAGCGGGGCATCCTGGTCATGAACGTCCCCGATGCCAATACCATGGCTGCGACGGAGCACACCTTCGCCCTCATGCTCAGCCTGGTGCGACGAATTCCCATGGCCGTCGAGCAGATGCGAAATCAGCAGTGGCGGCGGAGCGAGTTGGTGGGGCACGAGCTCTTCCAGAAGACTCTAGGGATCGTCGGATTCGGCAGGATTGGCAAGGAGATCGCTCGCCGGGCCCTCGCCTTCGACATGAGCGTGATGGTCTTCGACCCCTACGTCACGGAGGAGAAGGCCCAGTCCTTGAACGTGCAGCTCGCCGACCTGGACACCCTGCTCACAGATTCCGATCTGGTGACTCTTCATGTGCCTCTCAGCGATGCGACCCGCGGCTTGATTGGCAAGGAGCGGCTGGGAAAGATGAAGTCCACTGCCTACCTGATCAACTGCGCTCGGGGAGGAATCGTCGATGACGATGATCTGGTCGATGCCCTGCGGGACGGGACCATCGCCGGCGCGGGACTGGACGTCTACGTCACCGAGCCTCCCGATTTCAGCGCCCCGCTGCTGTCTGCCGGTTTCCCGAACCTGCTCTGCACGCCTCATCTGGGGGCATCGACCCAGGAGGCACAGGAACGGGTCGGCACCTCGATTGCCAGGCAGGTCTCGGCGGCATTGTTGGACGACGAGTTTGCCAACAGCGTCAATCTTCCCAAGATTGATCCGCAAGAACTGAAGCAGCTGCGGCCCTACATGAAGCTCGGTGAGCAGCTGGGCCGATTCCTGGCGCGGTGGATCCGGACCCGGACCGGCAAGATGGAACTGGTCTGCGAGGGCGAAGTATCCCGCCTGGACGTGGAGTACGTCCACCGCGCCGTGCTGAAGGGGTTTCTCTCAGCCTGCTTCGAGCAGCCAGTCACCTACGTCAACGCCCCCAGGTTGGCGGAGCAGCACGGCATCAAGATCGGACTGACTCGCCGGAGCGCATCGACCACGGCTTTCAGTAGCTCCGTCTCCCTCTCCAATGAAGGGGAGGGCGTCCGCCGATATCTGGCCGGGACCGTGTCGCCCACCGGAGACGCCAGACTCATCGGCGTAGACGAGTTCGAGCTCGAAATCCCCCTGGAAGGAAAGATGTTGCTCATCTTCCACCAGGACCGGCCCGGTGTGGTCGGAAGGGTCGGGACCATCCTGGGAGACCGAGGAGTTAACATCGGCCGCATGGAAGTGGGCCGTCGCGGACAGGGCGACGACGCCATCATGGTCCTCACGGTAGATTCCGAGATCGACCGGTCCGTCATGGAAACCCTGCAGCAGCTGGATGACATGCGCGATGTCTCCATGATTGGACTCTGAGGCCCTCTCTGGCGGGGCAGACTGGAACTTTGGACCCGCGCAAGAATAACTACGCAGATGTCCGCCAGCTCTCGATACGTCAGCACCTTGTTCATGGCCAAGCGAACGATTCCCAATCGCTCCGAAACCACATCTCCCAGGTCGAATCGATCCAAGACATGCGGGCCGACGCAAACTTCCCATGTCGAACCACGCAACAGGAGCTGCCCGCCAGCTCTTCGTGAAACGCATCGGAGATGTACTTCAGGAGTTGCGACCGTAGGGCGTCGTGCAGGAACTGCGGGCGAGCCGACGCCGCCAGGGGGGCCCGTTCTGGGCCAGCTACGGCTCCAGGCTGATGGTCCCGGTGACCCCGTCAATGGTGAGACAGTGCCCCTCCAGCAGGTCCATCCCAATCAGGCCGTCGACGCCCAGGTGTTCCGGTAGGTCGTGACAGGCAACCTCGAACTTTTCGAGGTGTAGCCCCATCGTCTCCAGCCTCATCATCTCCACAGTGTAGCCGTCCTGTGGCCCACCTGTGCTCCAGAGGCGACTGTTCCTTTTTGCCATCGAGGCGCTGTAGCCGAGCAGGTCCGACCGCCCGGTGTGGACGATGGTGACCGGCGTCCCCGTGTCGAGGATGAATTGCAGGTCGCGGTCTGCCAGAGGGCCGAAGAGGCGGACTCGGACCTCGATGATGCGCTTGCCCTGGCTATATCTTCCGGTCCACATCGGCGACGAATAGCAGGGGCTCCAGAGATCTCTCTCCCGTGAACAGCACGGCGGCCCTCTTCAGGCCCTTCTCCATCTCGAGGAGGCTGGACCGGCTCGCGCTGTGGGCGAATACCACGCCCGCCTTCACCTCGTCCTCGGCAGGCCAGTCGTAGTCGACCAGTGCCACCCACTCGTCAGGGTAGCGCTGCTTGATCTCGTCCCACGTGAGCTTCTCCGTCATGGTCGGCCTCCTGACGAGTATACGACTCAAAGACCGCTTCAGCCAGAGTCGAGACGTGAGGCCGAGGCTGAGCCCGGTCGCCGCCAGAACCTCGACGGGGCTTATCGCTCCAGCGACGATCCAAGGCGGATCAGGGCGCCAGCTGCCTCATCGCAAGCAAGAGGAGCGCTCTTCCCTGCGGTGTTTGTCGCCACCAGAACGGCGAAGTCCTTCTTCGGCGCCATCCAGACCACGCAGTACCAGAGCGTGTTACTGCCGCTGTGGGTGAGCACGGCGCCGCCTCCCCAGGGACGATCGACGGCCCCCCAGCCGTGGGTGTATCGGGCGCCCTCGGAGGGGGTGTGCAACCGTGTCGCCTGTTTCCGGGACAGCAGGCGCGACGTACCCTTCGCGGCCCTGAGGTGGAGCGCCACGAAGCGGGCCCAGTCCGGCATGGAGCAGTGCAGCCCCCCGGCGGGCCGAATGACCGCCGGGTTATCGGCTTCCCGTGCCGGTTCGACGGGCGCCCCGTCGCGGTGGCCTCGGGGTTCGTCGTTGGCCCCCTTCGTGCCAGGTGCTCCGAATCCGGCTGAGGCCATCCCCAGAGGCGTGAGCAACCGCTCGGTGATCAGCTCCTCCCAGCTCTTGCCCGTAGCCCTTTCGAGCATCGCCGCCGCCACGGCGTAGCCGCTGTTGGAGTAGTGCATCGCTTCGCCGGGCTTCGACATGGGCTTCCGGCTCAGGGCCATGCCCACCAGCTGATGGCGCTGCCGCTTCATGGGGCCCACCAGTTCCCAGTAGCGGGGAAACACGTCGTCGCCAGGCGACAGATCGGGAGGCAGGCCGGAGCGATGGTTGAGGAACTGTTTCAGCGTGACGGGAAGGTAGGCCCGGTGCAGGAGTAGTCTCAGTTCCCTGAATCGATCCGCCACCGTTGTGTCCCAGTCAATGGCGCCTTCCCGCACGAGCAGGCTCGCCAGGGTGGCCGTCATGGCCTTGGTGCAGGAGCCGATGTGCCAGCGATCCGAAACACTGACCTTCGTCGACAGGCCGGTGCTCCTCACGCCGGTGGCTCCCAGCGCGATGAGGCGATCTCCGGTCAACACGGCCCCGGTCAGGGCCGGCAGCCCATGCTTCTTCCGGATCGGCTCGAGCATCCCCGCCAGATCCCGAGCGCCGGCAGTTGCGAAGGATGCGGCTTCCTGGCTGTGCAGCGAAGCGGTCATCTTCCGAGGCTCGTCAGCCCCCAAGGCGAGAGAAGGTTGAGCGACGGCTGACAAGATCAGGGTCACAGCGAGCCAGGACAGGTGTCTCATGCCCTTCAAGATAGCAGAGAGAGTGCTGGATAGAGCCATCGGGTCGCCAGAACGGGCTGGGGGCGACGCCTCGGTTCGAAGAGGAAGCGCTTTGCCACCGGGCATCGATGGCGTCCATCCACCGGTAGGTGCCATCGGCCCACCTGAGGCCGGGGTTCACCGGAGCCGCGCCGGTGCGGTACTGTCGGAGGAAGCGCGGCGAAGCCCGTGCCCTCGCATCACCCACAGCCGGGCGAAGCGAGAACCGGACGACGTCAGATGGGGCAACCCTGGAGGACTGATGAAGCAGACAGCGAGAGCTCTGGTGCTGATAACGGCCTTTGGCCTCTTCTCGGCCGGTCATGTCGCAGCCGGCGGCGAGAGTCACTCCGAGCAGATCATCGCACGTGTTCTGGATACCAGAAGGGCGATCCTATCCCTCGACGATGGCCGCTCAGCCGAGGACTGTGTCTTCCTGGCGTTCTGGGACGATGATCAACGGCGGAGAGGCTCCCGAGAGGTATCGGGGTAAGTTCATCGAGGTCAAGCAGACGGAGATCGCTCCGTCGCCTGGAGAATAGTCGCCCCCGAGGCGGCTCTACGACGTCCCATATCTGCTTGAGAAGACCAGAAGTCCCTGTTAGTGTGCAGCCATCGTCGGTGAGTAGCGCAGCCTGGTAGCGTACCTGCTTTGGGAGCAGGGGGTCGGGGGTTCGAATCCCCCCTCACCGACCAGTTCTAGTAAAGGGTTTTCGGGGTTCTCCAGGGCTTGTCGTTTCCACCCGTGATGCCAGGTTGATGCCACCCTGGCGTTTCCAGTGTCATCCGACTGCCTTCTTTCCTGTCCTGAAGGGCACAATCACGCCGACGGCTTTTCCGACCTTTCGGCTCAGCTCTCGGACGCTCTCCGGGACCTTCGGTAGGTACGCCGAGTGACCTCGAAAGCAGCTCCCGGTCTAGCCCAAGCTCCTCAGGCGGCGCCGTCGGACATGTTGATGTAGGCCGCTGGGCACCAGGTGCCCCCACAGGTTCTATCGGTCCCAGCCCGCCCTGGACGTACCGCGTACTTCACCACGGGTGCATGTCCCGTAGGGGGTCCCCTGGCCTATTCCGGATCC
>JAJFLN010000088.1 GCA_021772705.1 Candidatus Cloacimonadota bacterium
GTCAGAAAGAACGGTCAGTGCCATGAAAAGGCACTCCCTGTCTTTGCGGCGTCGTCATAAATGGTGCGACAAGTTATGAGGCGTACTTGGTCTATACGGTGCGGGCGGCTCGAAAAGTGACGAAACCCCGCATTCCATCAGGAGGAAGAGGTGCCTGCGCATCGCGAAGAACGGCATGACCCAGTAAACTCACGCTAGAGGCCATGGGTGTCCTGCATCGGGATGTCCGGCCCCAGAACCTACTGGTCACTTCCAAGGGCTCCGCGAAACTCATCGACCTCGGCTTTGGAAAGGAGATTCAGGAGTTTGACGATTTCAAGAAGAGCATCACACTGAACTGGATAGCATCAGCTCCGGACGAGCTCCGAAGTGGAAAGTACACGTTCGCAACGGAAGTCTACTTCGTCGGCCGACTTTTCCAGACCGTACTTTCGGCCCATGATGTACAGGATGTCCCATTCCAATCTGTGCTCTCTCGTATGGTGCACCCCGATCCAGCCTCTAGGTTAGAGACCTTTGCGGCTGTGCAAAGGGAACTTCTCACCGAACGCCCCATAGAGGACTCCTTTACTCCAGAAGAGTTGGCTGCATATCGGGCCTTCAGCGAGGCTTTCATTGATCAGCTGAAGCACATATATCATGGTGCGACATACAGGGATGATCCGGAACTGATGGTGGAGCAGCTACGTACCGTTTACCGAAGTATGTCGCTGGAGGAGTACGCAAGGAACTCCAAGCCCATTCTGAACTGCATCCTCAAAGGGGGCTACAGCTGCAAGCCACACTTCTTTCCAATTTCCGTCGTAAGGGCCTTTACAGAGCTTCTTGTTTCTTCCGGCGAAAGTAAACGGCAGCTGATTCTCACCAACTTGCATACCGTCCTCGACTCCGTGTCCCGTGCCTTCGATCCGGAAGAAGACATGCCCTTCTGAACCCTGGGTAGCCCTCACGATTGGCGCTTCAGGATCTCGAGTGGATCCCCAGGTCCCGTGTGTCTTCTGCGCGCCAGGACGAGACTGCCGCCGAACCCGCTCCTAGCCCGTGAAACGTCTTTCTTAGAAGTCACTCCTGAAGTTATCCACATGGGTTTGGAGGCTGACCCGAACGAGCGGTCTGACAGGCGCTCAGGAGCTCGACTCTAGGCCTGAATCTCCGCAATCGCTGCCGTAGAAGGGAGAGACCGAGAACGGTTCGACTGCTTCTTGGGGCTCACGGCGAGGCGACGAGCTCGTTGCCGCTTGCGGCGACGTGTCGAGGAGCCATCCTCGCAGGTTGTAGCGCGGCGCCTGATGATTGCTTGCAACGCTACGGAAATGACGGATCGTAGTCCTACTCTGGCTAACGTCTAGAATCAGCTGCGAGGTCAAGGGGTGATGCCGGAGCGAAGCGGAGGTGTCGCCCCGGTCTGGCGCGAGACCTGCGTCAGCAGGTCGAGTGACAGATGAGATCGTCTGCTGTAGAGTAGCCTGGGCCGGTTACCCAGCCCAGGCCCTCACCAGATCCGGACGTGGACATTTCGACCATCCGGCTCTTCCGCTGCTACGCCTCATGGAAACTGGAAACCCCATAGCTGAACTCGGATGAGGGGTGTTTGAAAGAGGAAAGTCCCGTAACGGGTCTTCGAACCTCTTCCACTCCCGTTCCACTACCCCTGATAGTTCGGTTGACACTGGTGCCGATGTCGATGCATCGATCATGTTGCCCTCCCAGGGTTCGTATACAGCACGGACCGCCTTTGCTCGCCTGGGTCGAGGTGCAACAGCTCTTCCCCAAGGTCATCGCTCTTATTCGGTCCTCCGACTCCCGTGTCTCCATCGGCCGTCGCTTTGGTTCCCCTCGCTTCAGCCTACCGGTCGAACAGATGCTTCTTCTTGACGGCTCGGCACGCGCATCTGCAGGCGTGCCGGGCCTCGGAGATTCGGGTCCGGTTCTCCGTTGACCGTTTCTCTCTCGCGGAGAGACAGGGGTCTCCCAGGTTACTGGACTGTCCTCTGTATTCCGTGCCGAAGTCGTACACTCCGCCAGGCGTGCCGCCCCCTCGCCCATTTCGGTGACAACACTGCTGCCTTCAGACGAATGCAAGCCTTGGGCTAACCTGGAACATACACTTTTCGGAGCTGCATTCCCTCCGGCCCAGAAGTTTGCGTACCTACGCATCAACCGCCACCTCACGACAGCGGCTGCAAGGCTCGCTACTGGCCTGCCGGGCTCAGCTTTAGCCAGACGGGGTTTGAACCCGCTGGACAGTCTACCGAATTTCATGGAGTCATCCGCATACTCCTCTCCCTTCGGACCAGCATTGCCTGGTCGCTTCGCATTCTTCTGTTATCGACTTGCGCTGACTGGCCGGTCACGACTCAGTGGGAAACTCCACAACTGTTGCTGTAGATGCGCTGCCGGTATCTGACATCGGGTGACAGCTACATCTCGTTCACGACTCACGCTCTGGCATGCTCAGTGCTTTGGTGACACCCCTGGTTCCTCGCACCCCAAGGCCGTACCAGCAAGTATACAGCGGATCCTTGTTGCTCAGTACCCAAGGTCGTTCACGGCAATCAGCGGGATCTGTTCTTCGCCACTCAAGCGTGCAACATGCAAAATATGGACAGCGTATGCTCCGCCCCGAGGTTGCAGCTATAGTCTTCCCGAGCCCATCAAGATGGAAATTCATGTAATGACTTTGACTCTGAAGTGCTCGAAGAGAGACGGCCGCCTCCTGTGATGACGCGAAGCCCTGGAACGAAACGATCCTTCCTGCTTCAGGGTTCTCGAGTGTACCTTCGGAAAGCACGATCACATCACACGGTGGTACCTCTCGCACGAACCGCCAAAAACTCTTCTCCGGTGGATCATCGAGGAGAAAACACTCCAGATCGAAGAGCAGATTTCGACGACGGCGGCCGAAAAGGCCTTCAATCACGCGTGTTATCTCTCTCGACGCGATCTCGAGATGATCTCGACCCTCGCAGACATCTCGCAAGCTAGCTAGTTGCTCAGGGAGAATCGCGAATGCGGCTTCGAAGCTTGGAGCTGCCCGTTGGCAGAGGGCCTCAACTACATCCTCGTCCGGCTCATCGATTGGTAGCTTCTTCATGAACGTCAGTAAGTCCAAGAGACTCTCGGCGGGCGACGTATCCAAGAGTGATACTGTACCTACGGCAGCAAGAATGGCGTCGGGATAGCTTCGGCCGGTGATATGCGTCGCCAGTTTTTGCAGAGCCAAGTACGGAATGGCGGGCACCTCACAGCATTCTCCGTATCGCTGTAGAATGTGAGCGCCGACATGGTGAGCCACAGACTCTTCGATAGCAACCACACCAAGGCAGAAGTTGAAGTCGCGCTCTGTTCCGTCTGAGAACGATCCCTTCGCCAACAGGGAAACAATGGGAATAGCCGCTTCCACATCGGGCCAGTTTACTTTGCAGTCGGATACAGCTAGATCTGTGATTTCAAAATCGATGCAGGTGGCCACTCTGTCATACGGCGTGGTGGAGCTACCCAGAAATACATTAATGTACCCAAGCATCTCCTTAGAGCTGACGCATGACCTTGGCGAATCCTGTTGCAGTCATGGATTTTGCCTCCGAACAGGCAGAAATGTGTTGCATCC
>JAJFLN010000089.1 GCA_021772705.1 Candidatus Cloacimonadota bacterium
GACGGCGCCGATGGCAACGCTGCTTCCCGTGATGCCGATGAGGGCGACGGGAGGCGTGTTGATTCCTATGTCGTTTACCAGACCCACGACGCGGGTATCCCCGGTGGTGCTGACGCCGGACTTGTTGCCCGCGGAGGTGATGAAATCATTGATCGAACCGGCGAGACCGGTGGTCACCAGCGACGTGTCATAGGTGAGGGAGCCCCCCGTCCGGGTCGGGATTGACTGGGTCGCACCCGACACGGTGCCATCCAGCAAGCCATCGGAACCGACGTCATTGGCAATCTGTGCCAGCAGGTCGATCTGGTTCACATTCCTGTCCTTGGCCAACTTCGCCAGACCCGCCAGGACGAGACCGTATCGCAGTTCGTCGTCGGAGGCACCGGCACGGGCGCCCAGCCCCGTATCCACCGGGTCCGCCGACAGGACGGCATCGCCGCCCCGGGCGGCCAAAGAGGTCAGGCCCAGGGCATTGGCCACCTGGACGTAAGCATTCCGGATGGCGTCCGCCGTGAGGGCTCCGCCGGTGGCACCGATTCGTTGAGCGAGCCGAGTCGCAAAGAACGTCAAGGGTGTGATCTGCGCGTTCCGGATAGACTGACCCGCCGTGATGCCCGGAAGCAGAGTCAGGAGCGGCACCTGTGTGCCATCGGCCGCCGTCGTGGAGCTCAGCCCCCCGTCCTCAGTCTGGGACTTGGCCTCGTCCAGGTAGCTGCCCGTGCACTCGAGCAATACAGGCCCGGCGTAGCTGCTGTCGTTGACGGACAGACTGTAGTTACCCCGGCCATCGGTGCGGGTCTCACCGAGGAATGCGGAGCTGCCCGTCAGCTTCTGGCCGGCAGCCGAAGCCTTGAAGGCCCTGACGAGACCGTTCTGGAATGGCCCTGCAACAGATCGGCCTCCCACCGTCCCCGTTGAGGACGCGGGGAGCGTCCCGGTCGAGCTGGTGCTGACGCCGCAACCTGTGGAAAGCAGAACGAAAGCCAGCAGGCTTACAATGCTGCCTCGGAGTCCCGATGGCCGGGACGGGCAACGGGACTCGAGGCGGTCGGCTCGGGGCTGTGAAAGAGACGGGGACTTCTGGCAGAGGTTGAACATCGATTCTCCGTGGCTCCGGCACCCACCTCCCAGCAGGCGCGCCGGAGAGGAGAATGCACCAGATCGTGCGGATTCGTTTATGGATGCAGAATCTCGGACGGACTTTACCATCCACCGGCAGCCCGATCAACGGCAGAGTCCCGCAGGAGACCCGCTGGGGCCGTCCGCCTGGGTCGTGCCCCGCCCACGACAACCCGCTCCAGGGGCGCTCAGCGAGAGCATGTCGCAGGAAGCCTCTACAGTTACGATGAAGGGAGGTTACACGGAGATCTCAGACGAGCACAGGGCACACAGAGGGTCTTTTTCATCCAGCATCTCTTCTATGATCCTCAATGTTGCCTTCCCCCCGTGCCTGACATACCCCCGCTCAGGGGACGAACTTGCCGAGCACCACGGCCCGGCTGGCCCCGGTAACTCCCGGTACGTTGGACGGGTTGCCGCAGATCGATTCGTTGGCGAGAAGGGCAAAGGAGAGGGCCTCCTTCGCCTGATTCGGAATTCCGTGGTCCTCGATCTGGCTGACGGGAATCTCCTCCAAGCCCGCCCGGAGACGTTCCATCAGGAATGGGTTCCGTCCCCCACCGCCGCAGACAATGACCTCGTCAGGCTTCCAGAATGGAATGACGTGGTCCCGGTAGTTGCGGACGATGGCGTCAGCCGTGAATGCCGTCACGGTGGCCACCAGGTCGTTCCCCTTCACCCGGCCAAAGAGGGCCAGCTTGGTCAAGGTACGGAAGAACTCACGGCCGTAGTTCTCACGTCCGGCGGTCTTCGGGGGCTTGCGATTGACGAACTCATCCTCCATCAGTCGCTCCACCAGCTCCTCGTCGATCTGACCGGCGGCGGCCATCTCGCCGCCCGTGTCCATCTGCTTCTCCCCCAGAGTGAGGTCGTGAACGACGGCATCGATGATCATGTTCCCTGGTCCTGCGTCGAAGGCCATGATCGCCTTGCCCGACTGCCTCGGAGGCAGAAGGGTCACGTTGGCGATGCCGCCGATGTTCTGGATGGCACGGGCCCGGCCGTCCTGCTCGAAGAGCAGCTGATCCGCCAGGGCCACAAGGGGGGCTCCCACGCCTCCGGCTGCCACGTCGCGAACCCGGAAGTCGGCCACCACCGGGATGCCCAGCCGCTCTGCTATGACGCTGGGCTCGCCGATCTGCATGGTGGACCGGCTCGAGTATCCTCCGAGCATGCGGGCCTCCGGAAGGTGCTGCACTGTCTGGCCATGAGAAGCGATCAGGTCCACCTGCCTGGGCACGAGTCCTGCCTCCCGGATCGCCGTCAGGGCCACCTCCGCCATGATCTCCCCCAGGATGAAATCGAGGAGGCAGATCTTGTCCGTCCTGCCCGTATCGGCCTCGCTTACCTCCAGGATGGCTTGCCGGATCTCCCGGTTGTAGCGCTTCGAGCCCAAACCGAGAATGGCGTGCCGGGTCTCGGCCCCACAGCCCGTCACTTCCACCAGACATGCATCGACTCCGTCGGCGGACGTACCGGACATGAGACCCACGATTCGGCGGCTCTTCTTCTCCGCCAGCGCCAGCAGCTTCTTCATCAGCGAAACCCTCTCGAGGAGAGAGCATTAACGCAGCCAGCGCCAGAGAGCCACTCCAGCCCTGAACCGGGCCGTGTTACGATGGCAAACGGAGGTTTCAGATGGCCAGTGTGACCGTGTCCGTACCCGATGAGGAGTTCCAGTTCCTCGTTCGCAAGGCGATGCGATCCAACACGAGCGTTGAGGGTTTCCTGTTGCACCACGTGGAGCGAATCGTGCTCGAGGGGAAGGAAGAGGAGGCCCGGATGGCCCGAGACCCGATCTACCAGCTGCCGCCGGCCTACAAGTCCGACCTGGACGACCTGGCGGACCAGCACGACCACTACCTCTATGGAGTGCCCCGGAAATGATGGATAGCAGCAAGGAGATCTTCGTCGACACGGTTGGCTGGATCGCGCTCGAAGATGTCAGTGATCCGTTCAACAGCGCGGCCATGGCTGAGAATCGCCGCCTGCTCCAGGAAGGCTATCACTACGTGACGACCAACTTCGTCCTCGACGAGGTCTACACGATCTTGAAGGAGCGGCTCGGTCACTCCGCAGCCGTCAGATTCGGCGAGAAGATCCGTTCCAGCACCATCGTCGCCGTCGTCATCGTCAGCCCCGCCATGGAAGACGACGCATGGAGTTTCTTCGAGCACCACTCCGACAGCGACGCCTCCTACACGGATTTCGTCAGCTGGGCCGTCATGAGGAAACGTGCCATCCAGGTCGCCATGACACGAGACGCGAACTTCATCGACGCAGGTTTTCAAATCATCCCGGAGCAAACTGACTCTCCAAAACACGAGACAGCCGCCACTGGCCCCTAGCCCCAAGACCCCTGAGATAAGACGGATTTTGTTGTAGTGGGGGGGGGGGGGCCACGCCCCGCGGGGGGGGGGGGGGGGCGCGCCCCCCCCCACCCAAAACCGAGAGGGGGAGAGTGGG
>JAJFLN010000090.1 GCA_021772705.1 Candidatus Cloacimonadota bacterium
GGCAATATCCGGGAACTGGAGAATGTCGTGGAGCGGGCCACGGTCATCTCCGATTCAAATCAGATCCGGATAGAAGATCTACCATTTCACGCAAAGCCACGGCCTGAACCGGGAGACATCGAAATCCCCGACGAAGGCCTCGACCTGGAAGAGTTGGAACAGAAGCTGGTGCGGCGGGCTTACGAACGAGCCAACGGGGTCAAGACCCGCACGGCTCGATTGCTTGGCCTGACGCGCCGGCAGCTGGACTCTCGGCTGAAGAAGCTGGGAATGGAGTAGGTATATCCATGTATCGCCTCAGAATCCAAACGGGACACATCCTTCTAGCCGCAATGCTCTTGCTGTCGACCCTTTCTCTGGTCGGCCCTGGTCACCTGCAAACCTCCTGTTTCGCCGTCGAGCCTCGCACTCGGGCCAGTGTTGCGGCCAACCAGCGGTCCCTGGTTCTGAGGCAGCGTGCGGTCACTGCCTTGACCTCCGCTCGCGGCACCTTCGCCAGGAATCCCTCCGATTCAGCCAGGCGGCTCTTGACGGAAGGTGAGCGCTTGATCCGCCTGGGCGGGGATCAACTGCCAGCCGGCAGTCACGCCGCGGCCCGGGTCAGCTTCCAGCAGGCCGAACAGGTCCTGGCCGGCATCCGGACCCGCATCGGCGCCGCTGCTTCTCCAGCCCAGCCCACAGCCGCCGCCGAGGCTGCAGCGACTCTCAGGCGCCGCCAGGAGGAAACGGATCGTCGACGCTTTGTCCAGGCCGAGGAATTGCTACATCGTGTCAGAACTTCCGTGACCCAGAGTCAGAATCGCGACCTGCGCCGTCAGTTCGAACGAATGCAGGACAACATGTTGCGGGTGCGCCGCGAGTTCTCCACCAGTCCAACAGCGCGCTTCACGAACAACCTGACCCCAGGGGTTTCGAGTCAGGTGAGGCCTCTTCTGGAGGAGACCATTCAGCTCGGGCAGCGGGCCCTGCTCACCTTCGAGGGACAGCGCAGGATAGAGCGAAGTCTGGATCAGACCCGAGGCCGCGTCCAGAGGGCCCGGCAACAGGTCAGAGGCTCCTCCAATCCGGAGATTCAGACTCTGCTCGATCAGGCGGACGTCAAGGTGCGTCAGTCCGGCATCGCCGGGGACCGGGGCGACGTGGCCCAGGCCAAGGCACTCCTGGCCGCGGCGGAGGACAGCGTGGCCCGGGCCGTCGAGTTGAGCCGCGCCGAGGATTCTTCCGGGACCGTTGCCACGTCTCAAAAGGTGGGCGAAGCCGCAAGGCAGGGACGTACGTCCGAGGCCCGAGCGGGGCTCGAGTCCGTCGGTGCTCACCTTCAAACTGCCCGTCGCCGACTCGGAACTACAACGGACCCCATCGCGGCCCGGTTACTCCTGGTGGCGGAGGATAGCTTCCTCAGGGCTCAGAACCTGTTCAGGCAGGGCCAGATGACCCAGTGTCTGTCGACGCTGAAGCTGGTGGGCCGATTGCTCAAGGACGCCTACGTCCGAGACAGTCGAGGCTGATCCTGAACTCCTCTCGAGTCCCGTTGGGAATAAACCTGTGCACCCCTGTCCTGGGCCTCGCGTCCAAGGAGCGAGATGAAAGAAACCAGCGAATACACCCGACGGTGCGCAGCGGCTTATCACCTCTCGGAGGTGATGGGACTCGTTGCCGGAAGGGACACCGCCATCGACGGATTCCGGGAAGCTCAGCGCTTCCCATGGAATCAGTGCCGGCCCGATAAACCGGCGGAGGTAACAGACACCTCCTGAAATCGAAACCAACCTGGACATGAGTCCTGGAGCGGGGTCGCGGGCCGGAGTCGTACGGCACGAGACCCTTTCTTTTTGCTGCAGGAAACAGGTGAGTCATATGTCCAGAAACGAACTCGAAAATAGCCGGCGAGAATTACCGGAAGCGAACGGCGGGTACGAACGAAACCTGTTCTGGCTCTGCGCCATCGAGGCAGGCTGGGGACTGGGTGGAGCCTTCGTGTCTGGTGGCAGCGTGATGCCGCTCATGGCTTCGGCGCTGGGAGCGTCGGCGACCGTCGTCGGCCTGCTACCGGCCCTGGGAGCCCTGAGCGCGTCGGTGCCGCAGATCTTCGCCGCCCATCGCGCTTCCGGCCTGGGTTCGAGGCTGAGCTTCGTCGCAAGAGGACACGTCTGGCCGACCCTGGCATTCCTGCCCATGGCTGCCGTGATGTTCTACGGCCGTGAGGGACCGCTGTCGATCGCCATCCTCTACCTCTCGAGCCTCGCCTGCGGCATCGGACTCGGCTCCGTTGCCCCGGTCTGGGTCGCCATGGTGGGAGACATCGCCGGCAAGGGAAGGCAGAGTCACATCTTCGGCCTCATGTCGACCGTCGGTCTCGTCAGTGCCTCCGTCGGTGCCTGGCTCGCAGCAAAGCTCTTCGCCGCCGTGCCGGCTCCAGGCTGTTACGCTGTCGCTGCTCTCATCGCATTCTTGGTGTGGAACCTCTTCAATCTCGGCTGGTGCCGGATCGAGGAGGTGCTGCCCGAGAAGGCTCCGGATGAGTCGGAACGCAGCGCCGAGGAGTGTCGTCCACCCCTGAGGGAGTACCTCGGGAGTCTCGCCCGATCTGTCAGGAGCAATCGTCCATTCGTGCTGTTCCTCATATCGAAGCAGCTCCTGACGTTGCATCCCGTCCTGGGCGCCTTCTTCGTGCTCTACGGAAAGCAGGCCTTCGGTGCATCGGCCTCGGAAGCCATGACCTGGATGAGTGTGCTGCTGGTCGCGGAGGCGGTCAGCGCCTTGCTCTACTCCAGGGTGGGCGACAAGCTGGGCGCCACCAACGCTCTGATCCTGAGTCAGCTGTTGCTCATCGCCGCCATGGGTACGACCCTGATGGCAAGCCGCAGCTCTCATCTGGCCTATGTTGCCGTACTGATCGGGTTCTTCTACGGGACCTTCTTCAATGCCAGGGTGGCCAGTGTCAACGAGCTGGCAGGTGAGGGAGATGTGGCGGCTTACCAGGCTGTGTCGGCGATGGTGACAACGCCCATGGCCATCCTGGTCCCAGCGCTGGCTGGCTGGGCGATCGACCAGGTCGGCTACCCGGCGGTGCTGTCGGCTTCTCTGGCGGTCACGGCGGCCGGAACCCTGCTGCTCGTCTGGCTTGGACCGGCAAGGAAGTGGCGCAGGTTCCTGGCCGAAGCGGCGATGAAGTTCCACGGGATCGCAATCCGGCGCTGGCCACGTCCCGGCCGGGCTCGAGCCTGACAGGCCTCGGACTGATCGAGTGGGCCGGGGGCGGGGAGACGTTTCGAGATGATCTCTCTGCCTCCGGCCCCCGATTCATTCTATCCGGCCCGGGGGAGCCTCAGACCTCTCGACGTTCCTCGTACTCGCCGAACACGCCCCGCAACGTCGTCATGATCTCACCCAAGGTGACGTGGCGCTCGACTGCCTCCACCATCAGCGGCACCAGGTTGTCGTCGCCTCTCGCGGCGGTGTCGATCTTCGCCAAACACTCCTCGGCTGCCTTCGAGTCTCTCTCCGATCGCAGACGCCCGAGCCTCTCGGCCGCCGACTGCTCGATGGCCGGGTCGATGGCCTGGCCCTGGGGCTGGATCTCTTGACTCGAGACGAACCGGTTCACGCCGACGATCACCTGGTCGCCGCTCTCGATGTCTTTCTGCTGCTTCCAGGCGCTGTCCTGGACCTCCCGCTGGACCCATCCGGACTCGATGGCGGCTCGCATGCCGCCCATGCCGTCGATCTGTTCCAGGGTCTCGAAGACCTGGGCTTCCAGGCGATCGGTGATGGCCTCGATGGCGTAGGACCCGGCCAGGGGATCGATGGTGTCAGCGACGCCGGTCTCGTGGGCGATGATCTGCTGAGTCCGGAGAGCGATCTGAGCCGACTGCTCCGTCGGCAACCCCAGAGCCTCGTCCCGGCTGTTGGTGTGCAGGGACTGGGTCCCCCCGAGCACGGAGGCCAGGGCCTGGATGGCGACTCGCGCCACGTTGTTGTTGGGCTCCTGAGCGGTCAGAGTCGACCCGGCAGTCTGGGAGTGGAAGCGAAGCTTGAGGCAAGCGGGATTGTGGATCTCGAATCGCTCCCGGAGTATTCGATACCAGATGCGCCTCGCGGACCGGAACTTACCGATCTCCTCCAGGAAGTCATTGTGAACATTGAAGAAGAAGGAGAGCTTCGGAGCGAGCTTCTCCAGATCGATACCCGAGGCCCGGGCCTGTTCGCAATAGGTGATGGCGTCGGCGAAGGTGAAGGCCAGCTCCTGTGCCGCCGTTGAGCCGGCTTCCCGAATGTGATAACCGCTGATGCTGATCGGGTTCCAGCGGGGAAGCTCCTCGACACAATAGGCAAAGACATCGGTGATGAGTCGCAGGCTGGGCTCCACGGGGAAGGCGTAGGTGCCCCGGGCGATGTATTCCTTGAGGATGTCGTTCTGGAGTGTGCCTGAGAGCTTTGACAGCGGGATCTCCCGGCGCCGGGCCAGGGCGACGTACATGGCCAGGAGGATGCTGGCCGTGGAATTGATGGTCATCGATGTCGAGACCCGATCCAGTGGAATGTCATCGAACAGCTCTGCCAGATCCTCCAGTGTTCCGATGGAGACTCCCACCTTGCCTACCTCGCCTGCCGCCAGGGAGTGATCGGCGTCGAGGCCGATCTGAGTCGGAAGATCGAAGGCCACTGACAGTCCTGTCTGGCCTGCCTCCAGCAGGTACTTGAATCGCCGGTTCGTCTCCGATGCCGTTGAGAACCCGGCGTACTGCCTCATGGTCCAGAAGCGGCCTCGGTACATCGTCGGCTGCACGCCCCGGGTGAAGGGAGGCCCACCGGGAAACCCGAGGGTCTCCACATCCCCGGCGCCTGAACGGTCCAGCTGAGTGTAGAGCCGTCTGGGACTCGCCTTCGGATCCCGGTGCAGCTCGGTCCTCTCAGGGAGCCGGTCCAGGGCTGTCTTCAGGGTGCCAGCCTGCCACTCCTTCAGCGCACGTTGGAAGTCGTCTCTGTCATCGGCCATCGGAGTCCGCCCCCTCATCGGCGGCAGCTATTTCCACCATCAAGGCGCCGGTCTCGACCGTGTCGCCAGCGGAAACGTGAATGGCCGTCACGGTGCCGTTGCAGCCAGCCCGGATCTCGTTCTCCATTTTCATGGCCTCGATGATCAGAACCTGATCGCCCGACGAGATCGGGTCGCCCACGGCGACAAGAACCTTGACGATCTTGCCGGGGATCGTGCCGCGGATTTCACCGGTGGAGCCGGCTCCACCATCCTCTCCCTCGCGCATGGTCCGGATACTGAACTCCATGTCGTTGAGCACCTCCACGTCGTGGTACTCGTTGCCGACACAGAGGTGGATCCGCGACCCATCCTCGGTGAACTGGACCCGGCGAACCTGGTCTCCCATCTTGATCGACAGCCAGCCGGGCCGAATCTGCCGGATCTCGGCTGCCTGGAGCTCTCCGTCCAGGGCAAACTGCAGTTCGCCGTTCCTCTCCGTCACAGTCACGACGCCGCCATCCGCACCGTCGACTACGTGGTATCGG
>JAJFLN010000010.1 GCA_021772705.1 Candidatus Cloacimonadota bacterium
ATCGGGCAACAGGACGAGGGGAACCTCCTCGCCTTCGCCGGTGGAGAGGATCGAGAGGGCCATATCGGGGAAGTCCCGCATGGCCAGGAGCAGGGCGGCAGCCCAGGTCGGGGAGTCGACCCGAGCCTGCTCCAGGGCCACCATCAGCGGCTCCCGAGCGGCCTGAGAGTCCCCGCTATCAATCAGCTTTCTGGCCTCGGCAAAGTTGCGCGCCGGGTCCAGGAGACGCGCCAGCCGCCCGTCCTGGGAGTTACCCGGAGCGGCGGTGGCGGCCAGGAGAGCCAGAAGGCAGACCAAACCGGACAATCGGAGACATCCGAACACAACCGCACGATATCACGGCACTATTGTACGGGTCAACGCGAAATCCACCTTCTGGTGCGGCTTCTCAGGGTGAGGCAGCCCGGGCGCCTTCTCCGGGGCCGGGAATTGCCGTCAGGCTGTGCGTCCCATGGCGGGAGCCAGCTCCCGGATACGGAGGAGGAGCTCCTTGAACGGGCCCGGTGGAACGGCTTGGGGACCATCACACAGAGCCTGATCTGGATGGTTGTGAACCTCCACCATCAGGCCGTCTGCCCCGGCTGCCATGGAAGCGAAGGAGACAGGTGGGATCAGATGGAGAACCCCCGTGGCATGAGAGGGATCGGCGATGACCGGCAGGTGGCTCTCGTGCTTCAACAACGGAATGGCGGCGATATCGAAGGTGTTCCTCGTGGCGGTCTCAAAGGTCTTGATACCTCTCTCACAGAGCATCACCTGCTGGTTGCCACCCTTGAGTATGTACTCGGCGGCGAGGAGCAGTTCCTCGACGGTGCTCGACATGCCCCGCTTCAGCATGACCGGCTTGTTCATCTCGCCGACTCGCTGCAGGAGGGCGAAGTTGGCCATATTCCGGGCGCCGATCTGGAGAACATCAGCGTACTCGGCCACCATGGAGGCATCCTCGGCATCGACCAGCTCGGTGATGACCTTCATGCCCGTCTTCTCCCTGGCCTCGGCGAGGATCTTGAGACCCTCCTCTCCCAGCCCCTGGAATGAGTAGGGCGAGGTCCGGGGCTTGAAGGCGCCGCCCCGCAGAATCCTGACTCCCAATCCGCTGAGAATCTCGGCAATCTCGAGCGTCTGGGTCCGGCCCTCGACGGCACAGGGTCCGGCCATGATCTCGAACCGTTCGCCTCCGATGGTCACACCGTCGCCCAGGTCAATGACCGTCGCCTCCGGTTTGAACTCCCGGGAAGCGAGCTTATACGGGCGCATGACCGGGATGACCCGGTCCACTCCGGGCATGGCGTCCACGGGGTGGCTGTCGAGGATCTTCTCGTCACCGATGGCGCCCAGGAGCGTCCGTGCGACACCCTTGGACAGATGGGGGGTCATGCCCAGTTCGGTGATCCGATCGACGACGTGCTGTACTTCCTCTTCCGAGGCTGCTGGATTGAATACGATGATCATGGTCGGCGAGTCCTCAGCGTTCAAGAGACTTGAGTCTCGAGTCCAGGATAGAGAGTATCAGGTCACAGCGACGCCGGTGGATCAGTGCTTCATCCGGAGACCCTTCTCTTCATTGATGAAGAGCCAGCTGGCCACCTTGCCGGGCTGGATGGTCGGTTCCTGGAACCAGTACTCACGGTTCCTCTCGTAGCGCGAACTGGTGTCGTTGAAGGGAATGGCCTCCGTCTCATCGATGATCTGCTGGAACCGGCTTCTCCAGAGCTCGAAGTTCGACAGCCGGAGGTCGATCCATCCGTCGTGAGCCCAGAGATCGATCCGTTCGGGGCTGACTCCCAACTCGGCATCGGGATGGGGCACCTTGACCTGGGTGGCTCTGAGCAGCCGCGTGCCGTCGGACAGCAAGATGGGGATTCCGATAGAGATGATCCGGGATCGGAGGTCGGAGTCTGATTCCAGTTCCTGACAGACTCGGTCCTGAAGCTCCTCTGGCGAGGCCTGAGCCACGGCTTGCATGGTCCCGTAGGTCCGCTTCAGCAAGTAGCTTTCGAACAGGATCTTCGAGAGCTTCGGCGGCCCCAGGTTCTCGAATGCCACGCTGTCCACTTCGTGTTCCTGCTCCAGCTTCCGCATGGAGGCCAGGGCGCTGTCTCTCAGGGCTCCGGCCCGGAACGTGGGACCCATGCACGCCTGGTCCAAGGCAGCGATGACGTCCTTGCCCGTGTTGCCCCCCTTGATCTCGAAGATCACGTTCAGGGCGATCTCCTCGGGGGTGACGTACTCCATCTGGCCCATGGAGGTGATGGCCTCGAACTCGCCCAGGCTGAACACGCCGTTCTCTCCCGTGTCGATGTAGACCGACTCGAGAGTACCCGGCTCGAGGGACTCGAGCTTCTTTGATAGAGCCTTCGAAGGAGGCAGCTGGAACTTGCCTTCCAGGGAGATGGCATCGGACATCTCCAGCGGGAACAGAGAGACGGGCTTTCCGCCCCGCTCGACAGGTCCGTAGGCGATCTTCTTCCATGCGATGGCCGCCGTGGGCTTGATCTCCTTGATGATGGGAGACTCCGGTGTACGAGCCATCAGGAACAGCAATAAGGAATGGGCTCCGGCGATGGCAGACTTTGCCAGGAGGACTCTCGAGGGCTTCTCCTCGCTGTGCGTATAGGGCACGTTGAGGCCCATTCCTCCTGTGCCGCTGGTGCCGATCTTCACATAGCACCGTGTGTTGCACTCCAGCATCGAGTTGTACAGAACCTGCACGTGGCGGATCAGCTGGGGAATGTAGGCATTGGCGAGATGGGCCTCCACGAGTCCCTTCAAGGGCTCCCCTTCGTCGGCGCCGTCCAGGGCTCGCAGCAGCTGCCGGGTACTGGAATAGACATCCCGATAGGCGAAGACCGTCGCCAGGTTGATGCAGTCGATAATGATGTGGGGACGATGACGTTCGATGACGCGGTAGAGGAAAGTGGCGTGGACCAGGTCGGTCTTCAGCTCACAGATCAGATCGTCCACCAGGATTCGACGGCTTTCCGGGTCCGTCATCAGGTCCCTGCGGCTCGCGTCCTTGCTGTCGTACCGGGCGAAGACGTCGCCCCACTCGCCGGCGAGATCCGTGGAGGACTCCGGGAACTCGAGTCTCAGCTGTTTCAGGGCGTCCTCGGTTTGCCACTTCTCTAGTGAGCAGACGACGATCTGAGCGGGTCCTTCTTCCAGGGCCTCTCGACAGATGGATGATCCGACCTGCCCCCAGCCTCCGAGGACCAGGATTCGCTTGCCTCGAATCTCCATGATCAGTTCCTGTTCAGATAGGTCCGCTTCACCTCGCGGATCAACTGCATCCGTCGCTCCGCCACGTGGTCGGCGGCCTGGTAGGTGGGGATGTTTTCGGCCTTGGATTTCTCGACGATTCGCGTCATGGCCTCCATGAGCTGGCCAACCTTCTGCATGGCCCGCTCCCGGTTGTAGCCGTGAAGCTCCTCGTAGACATTGAGCAGGCCGCCGGCGTTGATGACGTAATCCGGGGCGTAGAGGATGCCTCGCTCGTGGAGCAGGTCTCCGTGCCGTTCCTCCGCCAGCTGATTGTTGGCCGCTCCGGCGATGATCTTGCACTTCAGCTGGTCGATGGTGTTGTCGTTGATGACAGCGCCGATAGCGCAGGGAGCGAAGATGTCGCAGTCCACCCCGTAGATGTCGTCGGGGGCAACGGTGTCGATGCCGAGCTCGTTCTTCAGGGCCGTCAGGCTTTCGGTGGAAACGTCTGTTGCCACCACGGAGCCGCCTTCGCGGACGATGTAGCGCGCCAGGTGCTGGCCCACGTGGCCCGTGCCTTGGATGGCGACCCGCTTGCCCCGGATGGAGGAGGACTCCCAGACCTGATTGCAGCAGGCACGCATTCCGGTGAAGACGCCGAAGGCGGTCATGGGCGACGGATCGCCGCTTCCGCCCTTGGCGGTGGTCAGGCCCGTGACGAATTTGGTCTCGAGACTGATGTAGTCCATGTCCCAGACGTTGGTCCCCATGTCCTCCGCCGTGATATACCGGCCGTTGAGGCTGGCCACACCGCGACCGAATGCCCGAAGCAGGGCCTCGGACTTGTCGACCTTGGGGTCGCCGATGATGACGGCCTTGCCGCCGCCCAGGTTCAGACCGGCTGCCGCCGCTTTGTAGGTCATTCCTTTGGCCAACCGAAGCACGTCGACCAGCGCATCCTCTTCTGACTTGTAAGGCCAGAATCGGAGCCCCCCCAGGGCTGGTCCCAGCTCGGTGGAGTGAATCGCCATAATGGCCTTCAGACCCGTGGGCCTGTCATACCAGAAGTTCACCTGCTCATAACCATCGACGCGTAGCATGTCGAAGACCGCCAAGGCTCTGCCCTCCAATCGAGATAACTATGGTGCCGCGGAGGGGATCAACCTGACGTTAGGAATCGGGGATCGTGCCCTCGCTGGCGAGGGTCGCATAATAGCACCGGCGAGGCCGGGAATCAAGCGCCTGGGCGCCGGTCGAAGTTGACAAGGATGACCTTCATCCCGTAGATTTGCGGCCCCTCGTTGGGGGAGGAGCGTTGCCATGTCCAACATCTACGGTCTGACGGAAGAACAGGAAATGATGCGCGACTCCGTCCGGGAGTTCGCCGACGGAGAGATCGCCGGGATTGCTTCGGAGATTGACAGGAGCGAGGAGCTTCCTCTCGATCTGTGCAAGCAGATGGGCGAGATGGGCCTGATGGGAATGACAGTTCCCGAGGAGCTCGATGGCGCCGGTCTCGACATGGTCACCTATTGCCTGGCCATCGAAGAGGTCACTCGTGCCTCCGCCTCCATTGGCCTGACTATGGCGGCCCACAACGGTCTCGTTGTGGCTCCGATCCAGATGTTCGGGAACGAGGCCCAGAAGAAGAAGTACCTGCCTCCCCTCGCCCGAGGCGAGGTCCTGGGGTGCTTCTGTCTCACGGAGCCGCAGGCGGGCAGCGATGCAGCCGGCACGCAGACCACGGCGGTGAAGAAGGGCGACAAGTGGATCGTCAACGGACGCAAGATCTACATCACCAACGGTGGCTTCGCCAAGACGGCGGTCCTGACGGCCGTCACGGCACCGGGTCAGGGAACCAACGGAATCAGCTCCTTCATCGCCGATACGGATCACCCGGGATTCATCGTCGGCACCACGGAGAAGAACAAGCTCGGAATGCGGGGCTCCAACACGGTGGAGCTCCTCTTCGAGGACCTGGAAGTTCCTGAGGAGAACCTCCTGGGCGGTGAAGGAGAGGGATTCAAGAACTTCATGAAGACCCTCGACGGCGGTCGTATCGGCATCGGCGCCATGGGCGTCGGCATAGGCCAGGCCTGCCTCGACTCCAGTGTGAAGTACGCCCGGGAACGAAAGCAGTTCGGCAAGCCCATCGGCACGTTCCAGGCCATCGCTCACAAGATCGCCACCATGGCCACGGAGCTGGAGGCCGCCAGGCTTCTGGTCCTTCACGCCGCCCGGGTGCGTGATGCAGGCAAGCCCTACACGCGACCTGCCTCGATGTGCAAGCTCTTCGCCTCCGAGATGTCCATGCGGGCCTCCAATGAAGCGATCCAGATCCACGGTGGTTACGGCTTCACCATCGACTATCCCGTGGAGCGCTACTTCAGAGACGCCAAGCTCCTGGAGATCGGCGAGGGGACCTCCGAGATCCAGCGCCACGTCATCAGCCGGGACTTGCTGAACCTGGGATGAGGACCGGGCCGGCCAGGCTCATCGCGCCATTGCTGCTGCTGGCCATGGCCGGCTACCTCTACACCTTCAACCTCACTCCGGAGTCTCTCGTCGGCGACGATGAAGGAGTCAATCTCTACCCTGCCTGGCGTGTCTCCCTGGGGGAGACGCTATACCGGGATGTTGCCTTCGATCACACTCCCCTGGCGATCTACACCGGGGCCCTGCTCTTTCGAGCAACCGGGCCATCGCACCTGGCCGCCAAGAAGCTGAACATCGGCTTCATCCTTCTGGCAGCCTTCTTCGCTTTCCTCCTGGGAGAAGTGCTCTTCGACCGGAGTACGGGGATGCTGGCCCTGGCGTTCCTGGTCACCAACGCCTACTGGCATTTCTACGGCTGGTTCTATACCTCCGATGCTTTCTATCTCTGCTTTTACATGGCAAGCCTGTACCTCTTCGCCGCGGGCTGGAAGGGCAGAGGACCGAAGCATCTCTACTTCCTGTCGGGATTGATGGGAGCCTTTGCCATCGGGGCCAAGCTCTTCGGCCTCTTCGCCTTCGGAGGCACCTTTCTCTTTCTGCTCTACCGGGCCGTGGCGGACTCACCAGAGACCCAGTCCCGGCGGAGAGCCATCGCCGCCCTGGTTCCCCTGACTTGCGGCGCCCTGATTGGACTCCTGTTGCTGCTGGCACCCATGATCAGTTACCTCGACCGGTTCCTGGCCCTGACGGTTACCCATCATCGCAGGTCCTTTCAGGACCTGAGTCCCCTCTGGGTCTACTACGCATTCTTCAACGTCCTGTACTACGAGGCCACTCCCCTGGGGCACCGTCTACTGCTTCTCCTGGGCCTCATGGGGATCGTTGGGGCCGGTAGAAAGCAGGAGCCCCTCCGGGCTCTCCTGGTCTGCCACGCCCTCCAGTCATTGGCCTTCCCCTTCGCCGGCCTCGAATTCTACGCCAGACATCTCCTGTTCCTGCTGCCCCTCCTCTCCATCGCGGCGGCGGATCAGCTCATGACCCTCTGGAAGGAGGTCGGCGAGGCTTCCCGGGTCGCGAGCTGGCTCACGGGGATCACCCTGTTCACGGCATTGCTGGCCTTCTCTTCCGAGCTTCCAGCCATGAAACACATCTCGGTCATCGACTGGATCCGCTCCTCCACCGGCGAGGCCGACACGATCCTCACGGAGTACGGAGAGGTCGCATTCCTGGCCCGCCGCCGGAACGTTCCTCTGCCGGAGGTTCCGGCCAGTGGCAATCTGCCCGACAAGGGCATCTACCGTCTCGACGGAGCGACGATCAACACCGCCATTGATCGGGAACGCCCAGCCGTGGTGGTAATCCGCAAAATGAGCCCGGCCGCCGACGGAGACAACCACTTCCTGGGGCAGATCAAGGACGAGAAGCTGCTGCTCCAGCACCTGGAATCAACCCACGAATCAGTGTCCACCTCCGAGACAGGCCTCCGCAACTGGCTTCTGTTCCGGAGGCGTTGAGAGCCCGCGACAGCGGAATGCCGTCAGGGGCCCTCTAAGCCTCGGGCCGAAGAAGTCCTACTAGAACCACTGCCCATGAATCAGTGGAAGGAATATTTGAAAACGAGGGCTCTGCCCTCGAACTCCCGCCAAGGGCCATTGGCCCCTGGACCCCGATG
>JAJFLN010000091.1 GCA_021772705.1 Candidatus Cloacimonadota bacterium
GGACACACGACTGGACCCGAATTCGCCATCGGCTGCCAGGCAGCACGGATACCTCTGGAATTCGGGTCCAGTCGTGTGTCCCCGGATCCCCCGTTGCGTCATCCCTCACACTCAAACACCTCTTCTACGTTAGTTTCCGCCCCCAGCAGACATGCACCCGCCGGAGTTCTAGCTGGCCCTCGACAGATGGGAAAGGCTCGGGCCGAACGGATTGGGAACAGGCTCCGGAACTAGCAGGATCGGGAGCTACTCTGACTTGCCTTTGTCCTGCGCCGGGGCGGGCCGTAGCTCCTTCACGAGCATCACGGTGGTGCGCTGACCGGGAACGAAGAAGTAGCTCACCTCGTCCATCAGCTCGTGCATCAGCAGGATGCCTCGGCCGCCGATGCCCCAGTCTCTGCGGATTGCCAGCTCCCGGAAGTAGCCGGGATCAAAGGTCCGGCCGCCGGAGTCGCTGAGAAGGAGCACGATCCTGCCGGGATCAAACCGGTACTCCAGGACGATCTTCCTCTCCCCCCGGAACTGGGAGCCGTGATCCACCGCGTTGGCCGCCGCCTCGTTGACACAGACGTGAATGTCGTGGCGGGTCTCGTCGGCGATTCCCTGTTCTTCCATCAAGGTCGAGATGTGGCCCTCGAGCAGGCCAAGGGAGGCCAACTCGGCGGGAAACTCAATTCGCTGATATGCCGGAGGTGAGTTCATGAGGAACCCTCGCCGGAGTCGGGGCAGGGGGGCAGGACCATTTCGAAGCAGAACCGATCGCCGGAATGGCTGTACTGCAGCGAGCCGCCATGGCTCTCGATGATGTGCCGGGCGAAGGCGGGACCGAGCTCGCTCGTGGCCCCGGGGTTCTCCAGGAAGTGTTCGACCCGGGCCTGGGCATCGAGCCAGGTGGCGGCCTCCCGGGCTTCCGGCCGGTGGCTCGTACCGGAGAGAGTGGTCACTATCTGTCTCTCCTCGTTCGCACCGGAACGGATCTCCAGCGCGCACCGGTCATCGAGAAGGAACGCGGCAGAGTCCAGCAAGAGACTCAACGCCTGCTGAATCTGACTCACGTCCACATAGGCCAACAGCTCGGGACCCGGGGCATGCCAATCGATCTCCCCCTGCTTCCCTCCAGCGCCACGGGGTAATCCTCCCTCCGTGGCTCCCCGGAGGATATCGACCAGCGGCTCTTCCCGGCGAAGCAGGCGGATCGGTCCGGACTCCATCTCCGAGAACCGGACCAGCTCGGTCACGACTTCCGACAGCTGAACCAGGGTCGAGGCGGCTGCATCGGAGTCACCTGACTGGACCAGCTTCATGGCCCTCTCCATGGGATAAACCAGGGCATGGACTCCCACGGCGAAGAACTCGTCCCGTCGCCGCTGCCACTTCCTGGCGCTGGTCACATCCCGGATGGCGGTGACGATGGACTGAACCTCGCCATCTTCGGTTCGCACAGGACTGATTCGGCAGGAGAAGACCCGGCCCTGGGGCTTCAGGAGCACCAGCTCCTGGCTCGCCTCTGAGTTCACGTCCTTCAAGCCACGAAGAAAGACCTCCAGGCTCTCGGAGGAGAATTCTCCCGTGGCTATGCCAAAGATCTCTCTGGCAGCTGCGTTGAGGGTCCGTGGTCTGCCGTCCCGATCCGTGACCAGGATGCCGTCGGGGATGCGGTCGACGATTGTCTCGATCGTCGCCTTCTCGTGACTCAGCCGCTCGTAGGCCCTGCGGGTTTCGATGGCCGCTCCGGCCTCGTTGGCCATGGCCGTCAACAGCAGTTCATCATCGCTGTCGAATGCCCTGTCGCCCCGCTTGTTGAGGACCTGCACGACGCCCACCACATCCTGCCGCGTCTTCAACGGAACCGCCAGCATGGATCGGGTCTGGAACTGGCTGAGGGCGTCTGCACGCGCGAAGAAACGATCGTCCTGGGTGGCATCATCGAGACGCACGGGCTCTCCATGAGTGGCGACCCACCCGGCGATGCTTCCTTCCAGAGGGACCTTCAGCTCTTTCAGGGCTTCCGGGTTTCCTCCTCCGACCTGCGCCTGGAACATCAGATCGCCCGTCTCCTTGTCGCGTAAGAAGATGGAGCTGGCCGTCGCCTCCGTGATGGCCACTGCCAGGCCTAGAATGCTCTCGAGAACGTCGTCCAGTTCAAGAGATGAGTTGATGAGAGTGCATGCGTCCATCAGCCCGAGCATTCGGGTCTGCATCCGCTTGTCCGGCCTGTTGCCCCCGGGGCTGCTCGGATCCGTCATCGTCCCGGCGCCTCGGCTTCCAGGGCGGCGAAGGGAAGGAGCGAAGAGAGGCGATCCCGGAGGGAGTGATCCGGGTGAGTGGCCAGTCGCTGCTCCAGGGGCCGCCGGCGATCGGCGTCATCGGGCTCTCCGAGGAGCGCCTGGGCAGCCGACAGCAGGCTCCCACAGGTCACCAATCCGGCCCGATCGGCGCTCAGCCCCAGGCCTCGGAACCAGAGGGGAAGCTCGGTCTCCAGATCCGGCGCCAGGCGGAGGCAGGCGTCCTCGAAATCCGTCGCCGCTCCCGCGTCGATCCAGCAGTCCAGGTCCCGGATGGGGCGGAAGGACCGGCCTCCGGGATACCAGGCCGGGCCGAGTTGATGAACCAGGCCGGCCAGAACGGCCCGTCTGCCGTCGTCTAGATCCTGCAGCCCCAGGTGGCCCAGGGCTCTGGTCGACATGGCCCGGGCCAGGAGAAACAGCGCCTCCGGGTCAGGCATGTCGTCGACTTTCTCGGTAACGCAGATGTAATCTTCGGCGGCGACCATGGACTCCATCTTGCCATCATGGAGCAGGAGACGACAGACGCGTGTTTCAAATGCCGCCGCCGCGATCTCCATCAGGCTACGGAGTCTTGGACGGGATGGAAGGTCCACGACCAGGGCCTTCGCCGGAGGGGGTGGGCCATGAGTCCAGCCGAGTTGCCGGACCAGCCCGGTCAGCACGCCGGCGACGAGAGGCCGCTTCTCCAGAGGGCTTCGGAGCCAGTCGAGACGTGCGTCGGGCCTGAGAAAGCTACGCTTTCTCGCGGCCTGCAGGGGGGAGGCGCGCAAGTACTCGGCTGCCTCCGGGTCCTCCGGCCGCACCAAGGCGAGGGCCTCGAAGGCGTACCGGGCTGCTCGGGGCTGGCCTTTGCCATGGTGGTGCCGGGCAAGCTCCCGGTAGACTCCCGGCTCGAGTGGTGCCCCGCGACATCGACTCCAGAGCTCATTCGCCGGGTCCGCTCCGGCCTCCCAGGCAGAGGGTTTGCCCAGGGCGGTCTGGGCGTTCAGCAACCTCCTGGCGTCGGCAGCCGGGGGCGGGGTGTCCTGTTCCGACGGATCCTTGGGGGGACGGATAATCCCGGTGTGGGAGGCCGCGTAGCCCTCGATCCGGCGGGCCTCGTCGGCCAGGGCCATCCTCTCCCGGTCGCCGTAGCGTTCGCGGTCGGACTGCTCCATCGGGGCTGCCGCACCGGGCAGCAGCAGCAGTTGCTCCTTCAGCAAGGAGCCCGCCACGGATCGGACCTCGCCGGGGATGACCTCCACGTGCTCGAGGTTGAGGATCACGTTCAACGGCGCCAGGAGTGCCGAGAAGTCCAGGGTGAAGCCCTCGGCGGTGATGTCCATCAGGAAGCCGGTGGGCAGCCCCCTGGCCAGGGACTGAATCACTCGTGCCAGCTCGCTTCGAGGAACGGGCACGATCCAGAACAGCCTGGGCGGATGGTGCAGGGTGACACGGAGGGTCTGGGGTGAGGCGACTTCCAATGCCGTGTGCAGGATGACGGGGATGCCCTTGAAGGAGCAGCGGATACGAACCCCGCCGTCCTCCATGGTGACGTGGAAGCCCCGGACATCGGGACGATGGCGCCGGGTCTCGGCCTCGAGAAACCGAGCCAGACGCCAATCGGGCAGAGCGGCCCGGAGATACCGAAGCTCCAGCTCTGGCCGGGATTCCCGGGACCTGAGCTCGAGCAGGAGTTCCCGAATCTCCAGGACGTCTTGAAACAACAGGTCGTGAAGGCTGATGAGCTGTTCGTTGAAGCCTCCCAGGCGCACCACGGCCTGGCCGAGGCGTAACCCGAAGAGGCCGCGGTAGACCACGTCGCAGAGTCTGCCCATCCCTTGCAGAAGGATCTGCTCCCGGGCTGCCACGCAGGCAGGCGACGCCCGGCAAGCTTCTGGCAAGTCACGCAGGACTCTGGCCGCCCGTTCGAAGTCCCCCCTGGACGCATGGAACCGGGCCAGTTCCAGAGGAGGGGACGGATCGCCAGACAGCCGGGCCGCTTCGGCTCGCAGGGAGGCGATGAACTCCCTGTCGGGCCGGGAATAGAACCGCCTCAGATCGATTCGATCGACGACGTCCCGCCAGAGTCGCCTGAGGGACTTGGGGAGGAAACTGTTCAGCTCTTCCCTGGCAGCCCTCGAGCCGGCAGGGAGGATGTCAGTCGAACCGTCAATCCTCGTCTTCCGCCTCGTGCTTGGCTTCCTTGATCACTTCCGTGGCCTGAGCAGCCGGAACCTCCTCGTAATGGGAGTGCTGCATGGTGAACTCGCCCCGGCCTCCGGTCATCGAGCGGAGGGTGATGATGTACTTGTAGAGTTCGGCCAGTGGGGCCTGGGCCTTGATGACCTGCTTTCCGGCCCGGGGCTCCATTCCGAGAATCCGGCCACGGCGGCCGTTCATGTCGCCCATGATATCGCCCATGTTGGCCTCCGGGACGGTGATCTCCACATTCATCACCGGTTCCATCAGGATCGGCTTGGCCATGGGGGCGACGGCCTTGATGCCCTTCGAGGCCGCCGTCTTGAACGCCATTTCCGAGGAGTCCACGGCGTGGTAGGAGCCTTCGACGACGGCTACCCGAACGTCTGTCATGGGGTAGCCAGCGATGACGCCCTTGGCGAGGGTCTCCCGAACGCCCTTCTCCACGGCGGGGATGAACTTGCTCGGGATCTTGCCGCCAACGATCTCGTCGACGAACTCGAATCCCTTGCCGGTCTCCAGCGGCTCGATTCGGAGCCAGCAGTCACCGAACTGGCCGTGGCCGCCGGACTGCTTCTTGTGTTTACCCTGGGCTTTGGCGGTTCCCTTGACCGTCTCCCGGTAGGGAATCTTGGGCTTCGTGGTTTCCACGTTGATGTGGAAGCGATCTTTCAATCGCCTCACAAAGGTGTCCAGGTGAAGCTCGCCGGTACCGGAGACGACGAACTCGTGGGTGACCTCATCCATCTCGGCCCGGATGAATGGGTCCTCCGCCTTGAGCTTCGAGAGCCCCGTGGAGAGCTTCTCCGTGTCCTGGGCGGTGGCCGGCTTCAGGGCCGTGGACATGTAGACGGCGGGAAGCTCGGCAGGGGGGAACGTGACAGGCCGCTCCGGGGCGGCGATCGAGTCACCCCAGTGAATGTGCTTCAACTTCAGGAGCGCTCCGATCTGACCCGGGCCGAGTTCGCTTGCTTCGACCCGCTCCTTTCCATGGAGCCGGACAATGGCGCCAATCTTCTCCTTCTCGTCCCGAGAGGTGTTGAGGACATGCATGCCGGAGGAGAGGGTTCCCGAGTAGATCCGGATCAGGGGCAGTTCGCCCACATGGGGCTCAACGAGGAGCTTGAAGATGTGTCCGAACACGGGCTGCCCGGAATCGGCCTCGATGATGACTTCCTCGTCCTTGCCTTGCAGGTGGGCTTTGACGCTCCGGTCCACCGGGGACGGCAGGAAGTGGGTGATGTTGTCCATCAGGTGCTTCACACCGGCGTTGTGCAGGCCCGAGCCGGGGATGACTGGGATGAGCGTCCGTGCCAGTACGCCGGTCCGGATCCCCTTGATGATCTCCTCCGGGGAGAGCTCTTCGCCTTCCAGATACTTCTCTGTCAGGGCATCGTCGGCGGAGGCGGCCGCCTCGATGAGGGCCTCTCGATGGATCTCGACGACCTCTTCGAGGCTGCTGTCGATGGCTCCCTCAGTGAAGTTCCCGGAGTCATCGCTGTGGGTGTAGGCCTTGCGGGTCAGAAGATCGACGTAGCCCTTGAAGTCAGCGGCAGCCCCAATGGGAATCGCCAGGGGAACAAAGGGGGCACCCAGATCTTCCTTCAGCTCTTTCAGGGCCTTGTCGAAGTCGGCGTTCTCCTTGTCCATCTTGCTGACGAAGCAGACGAGGGGGTGTTCCAGCTCCTGACAGAAGTCGTGGACCTTCTCGGTCTGGGCCTCCGAGGCGCTGGTGGCATTGACCACCAGGACGGCGGCGTCCATGGCCTTCAGGATGGAATGGACCTCCGGGAGGAAGTCGACATATCCCGGACAGTCGACGACGTTCAGCTCGCAGTCTTTCCAGTCCACGGCGATGGGGACGGAGTTGATCGAGATCTTCCGATGGATTTCATCGGCATCGTAGTCGGTCTTGGTGGTCCCGTCGTCCGTCTTGCCCATCCGGCTCGTGGCGCCGGCATTGAAGAGCATGGCCTCGGCCACGGATGTCTTCCCGCTACCGCCGTGCCCCACGAGGGCGAGAGTTCTGACCTTGTCCGGGGTGAATTGTCCCATGGCGAGTTACCCTCCAGATCGCGGCCCTGGATTGCGCTTTCATCGCCCGAGATCGAGTGGCCGCCAGCTTTCTCGCGCGGAGGGAAAGAATAGCGGGATCCCACCTAGAAAGCAAGGGCGGGGCGGAGGGGGTGGGTGCATGTCCCGTAGGGGGTCCCCTGGCCTATTCCGGATCCGTTCGCCCCACTAT
>JAJFLN010000092.1 GCA_021772705.1 Candidatus Cloacimonadota bacterium
CGCCTTCTCCCAGGGGTTTCCCTCTGGCCGTTGTATTCAACAACAGAGCCGGTACTTGATCTTGGCTACGGAACACACAGGTGCACTTTACGTGCATTCGGCCGATCCAATCCCCGCCCTTCTCGATCAAGAAAGAAAGAACGAGTTGGAAGTCTTCTTGGGCTTCTGCATGCGGAATCCCCCGTGAATCCGCGAGCGCTTCCAGGACTCGGTAGGGTTCCTTGTGCACGTCAAAGTCGGGCGATGTGATCTCGTCGACGTAGGTGAGCTCACACTGATTTGGCTTGAACTCCCCCAGCGACTGTTGTCGGAGAAACGATGCAAGTTTCGTACAGTCCTCTCGAAACCCCGGCTGCAGGTTGCTGTACCGGGGATAGGGCTCGTCGCCCTCTTTCCGCCGCCAATTGTGGACGAGCCGATCCCGTTGCACCTGGACCAATGATGCCTCCCCCGCGTCTCGAAACCAGTAGCGAGGCGTCACAGGAGGAGCGTTGATCTCCAGTCTCACGGATTGCTTTGTCCCTTTCCCGAGGGAGAAGGTCTCGACGACATGGTCGATCGGAGGGTGCTCGGAGATCTTGGGATACTCCTTCCTGAACTCCTTCTCCCAGAGAAGACCGATAAGGGCTCCATTGAGCCCCGGAATTGGCTCGAACTGAACTGACAACACGACCTCGACGACAGGTGGCGATTTCAGATTGAGACTGACCTTCGAGGGACTCATTCAACTTCCTGAGGACTAGGTGAGAGCAGCAGGACCAACAACGCATCGTAGAGGAGTCGATCGGTCCCTGGCAAGCCCCCGTTCCGGTACGGCTGACAAGCCCGAGTTGACCAGACTGACGTGGGGCACCAGGCATCGATCTCCGGTTCTGGCGAACTGCTGCAAGTCGAACCGAGGCTTCTGGAATTCACTTACCAGGGACTCCCCGAACTCCCGCAAGTCTACGTGGCCGCCGCAGGGATATCGAGGTGACCCGGCTGCATGTTTCAGGCTGTGAGCGAATCAAGGCCGATGGTTGTTGCGTGAAGGCGCGGGCAGTCCTGGGAGGCTGACCGCGCCAGAACCTATCATTTGGCCTTATCCTCCTGGGGTCCATGCGTCAACCGACTTGCCAGCTCCTCGATCTCCTCTCGCATGGCCAGTCTCTCGAGCCACCTCTCCGGGATTCTGTCCACTCCTTAGTGGGCGTCGGCCACCTGGCCGCATATGGCCGCTGTGGTGTCGGCGTCCTTCCCGAGATTGGTGGGCATGGGGATCACGCTCTCGGTAGAACATCACGGGCTGCAACTGATTCCTCCTGGGTCCCTCTGCACTTTGGAGAAGCTGGAGGAGAATCGGCCCCTCCCTCGGCCTCACTGGCAAGACTGTTCTCGGGGAGACTCTATCGCCATCATCGGGTTGGCGAAACCCTGGGCCAACGGAAAGGTCGGCCACCCAGCCATAGAATCCGCCTCTCCAGTGTCCCCGGAATCCACATCAGGGACAGACGAGTACCGGACCTGGTCGGGGCCCTTGTTTGACTCTCACGTGACGCTGGGGAGCCATCAGCGCGTACTGGCGTTCAGGAGAAGAGTGGCGAATCCGTGGCCAGCGTGACAGACTCGAGGTCAAGGCTCACATCGGCGAGGATAGTAGAGGGAGGTCAGGGATGACGAGCAGGGATGAAGCTCAGTTGCGGCTGTTTCCGTTACCGGGGAAGCAAGATTCCCATCGATCCCGTGCCGAGACCAGCGAAGGGAGGCCTGGCGATCTCGAGATCGGGCGCCAGAATTTGTTGACCAGAGAGCCCGGTCCGATGTCTCACCTGTCGCCGCTGTATGATCTCGAACATCTGGAAGAGCACGAACTGCTGGCTGCCGAACTGAGATCTGGGGACCTGCTAGCATCAGACGATGCCTCGTGCCCGGATCTGTTGTTTGGCATGAAGACCCGGGTCAATCTGCTGGAGTACTTCGCGCGGATGTGCGAGCTTGTCAGCACCGTGGCGTTGATCGACGCCGTTCTTGATCGACGTGTCGTCCCGAGTCGAGCCATCGAAGTACCGTATCAGCGGTTCTGCCTGTACACACTCCAGTTCACCTACCAGGGCTGGACTGCGGTCTCCGGGCACATGGCAGGCAAGCCACTGGATGGAGTGCTGCTGCACGAGGAGGGCGGGAGCCCACTTGCCGGCCTTCGATGCAGCGTACGTACGACCCCGAGGAGCCGAGAGGAGCGGGGGCGCGTTCAGGAGCGGATACTGCAACTCGATCCAGCCGTTCCGATCATTCTTGATCTGACCTTGGCCCCAGAGGACGAAGGCGAGAAGTTCGACCCCTACCCGGGAGCGGTACGATGGCTGGGCATCAGGACTGCGAAGCGTCTTGTAGACGTTCTGCGAGTTGCGGCCAGCTGGTGCTTCAGCTACGCCAATCTCGGGTTGAGGGCGGGGCTTGGTGGCGACGAAGAATGGGCGGCAGTGGTGGGGCGTTTCATTGTCCTGCGAGAGGAGATTCACGACATCCTGAGCCCAGGCATGGAGTTCCCCGGGGAGCTACGCCGAGAGAGAGACGTGCCAGTGCAGGCAGCGGACCGATGGAGAGGCCGACGGCTCGAAGAGCTGGGCCGCGATGCGTGACACGAACTCTGCCAAGTTGATCTCGAGCCACTTTGACTTGGCTGAAGGCAATCGAAGGGAAGGTGACAGGACCGATGTCTCAACCGCGAACAGCACCCTACATCGTGAAGTGTGAGCACGGTCAGCTGATCGTGCGATGCACGCACAAGACCTGCATCGAGATAGTCACGGAGACCGAACCGGCGCTCCGATCGGCCCACGACGAACTCCGGGCCTATGCGGATCGGCTCGACTTTGGCGAGATGCTGGCGCGATTGCGAATGGATCGAGGCGACTCGGTCGCCGAGGTGGCCACGAGATGCGGAGTCCAACCGGGCCACTGGACTCGGGTAGAGGAGGGACTGGAGTCGTTGCGCCCGGAAGAGGTTCAGACTGCCGCCAGCCTGCTCGGGGGCGACCCGGATGTCCTGCTGGCGGCCGCAGGCCACGTCCCGCCCGA
>JAJFLN010000093.1 GCA_021772705.1 Candidatus Cloacimonadota bacterium
CCCTCACACTCCGCAGCATCTATTGCAGTGAACGCCTTCAACGGTTCTTCACCGTACTGCAACAGTCTTACTCAGCCGAGATCCGGGAGGCCGACTGGAAAGAAGCTGCCGTCGCTTGATCCGTAGCGCATCCAGACCCCTTCAGGGGACCTGGATCCGGAGCCGTCGCTGCCGAAAGCGTAAAGGTGGATGGTAGTCGGTGGAGAATCAAATGGGAGCGAGACCCTGCTATACTGAGTGGAGTTGGTCTCGAGCATGGCAGGTGGGCGCTGGCGGAGGACGTGGTATTCGATGGTCATCAAGAAGAAGCGTGAGCGATGAGCGATGAATGTGCCTACCGGCGAGCAGTCTCGGAAGCAGTCCATCCCTGGCGGTCTTCCCCAAGACGCCCTGCTGGGCTGAGCAGGCGAAGAGTCTCAGAGGGCCGTTGCCTGGGTTTTGTTGAACCAAGCCGAATTGTTCAAGCGACTGGCGTGACTTCTATCGCACTCGCAACTCAGCATAGGCGGGTGCAAGCATGTCCAGCATGGGCTTGCGCTGGCACTGGGATGCAGGCCGAGCCGCTGAGATGACGCACTATGCCGACGATTAGCAGGTTTTTTGGGATTCTGATTCGCATGTATTTCAACGACCACGAGCCTCCCCACTTTCATGCCGTGTACGGAGAGTTTGAGGTACAGTTGGAGATTGAGACGCTAGCGGTTCTGAGAGGAGAGTTGCCGAGGAGGGCCCTCGCGTTGGTTCTTGAGTGGGCATCACTGCACCGCGAGGAACTGAGAGCGGACTGGAACAGGGCCCGAGCCGGTGAGGCCTTGGAACCCATCGAGCCCCTGGAGTAGATTCACTATGGATGGACCCCTGCTTAGAGTGACAGAAGTGCGTCCGCTGAGTGGCCGAACCCTCGAGATGACGTTGACGGATGGATCGACTATCACTCGTGACGTTACGGCACTTTTGACTGGCCCGATCTTCGAGATGGTGAAGGATGACGACAGCGTGTTCCGGAAAGTGAGAGCTGAGGGCGGTACGGTTGTTTGGGGAACTGGTGCCGATCTCTGCCCAGACGTCCTGATCTGGGGAGGGCTACCTCCAGCAGGCGGAACAGCGACGCCAGCTGATTACATGAAGTTGACGACGTCGAATCTTCGGCAAGACTCGCAGAGGGTCGCCTGAGGCCTGCTTGGTCCCAGGGAGTCGGGGGCCCGACGGATCGATGTGCCATCGCTCCGAGGCCGCAATTGCAGCATCGTAAATCAGATGCCACGGCGTGCCAGCATCCAGAAGCAGACCACGTTGTTGCCAGGGCTGTTGTCGAGATCATCGCGGGCGGGAGCAGGTAGGGTCACTGGCCTCCCATGGGCGTAGAACTGTCCGGCAGCGGGGGCGGAATCGGAACTCGTGGTGGGTCTGCTTGCGAGAACGCAAACTGCCAACGCATGACGCGGTTGTGACGCATGAGATGAGACGCGTCAGGTAAGAAAGATAACGTCTAGAATCAGCTGCGAGGTCAAGGGGTGATGCCGGAGCAAAGCGGAGGTGTCGCCCCGGTCTGGCGCGTCGGCTGCGACTGCAGCCGGCGTGACAGATGAGATCGTCTGCTGCATTCTTCTGTTATCGACTTGCGCTGTCGGCTGCGGTCGCGGTGATCTGGAGGTGTCTCGGCTGCTATTTGAATGCACTTCTTAGAGTGCAGAGGATCTACACACGCAGAAGGCGCCCCTGGGCGCGCGAGGGTGGATCAGTGTGACCCGACTCCGACTGGATCAGTGAGGGCGACTCTTGACAGCATTCCCTCCGCGTCGCCTACAAGTCTCTACCCAGACACGAAACACGTTTCGAGCGGCCCCGAAGTTGCTCAAACACCCCCAGCAACACGTCTCGATGATCATTAGGGAGCGTTAGGATTATCAAGCTATTCACCGTAGCACCCCTCTTCGGCGGTGTCGTAATGTACCAGTACCCAGTAACGTGCCCCCTGGCTTGCACAACAGCAAAATTGAACAGACATTCCTCGTCAAAAACGTAGAACTGAATCCTCTCTGCAAGTACTTCGTCCTTAACGTGGTAGTCATTTTTCAATCGCCCGATGAACTCGCTCTTCTCCAGTTCGAGCGCGGGGAAACGTGACTGGGAAACATAGTAAATGTACTTTACCCCCTCCTTGACATTCTCCGATATCACGTTCAGCGCGGGCACCGTGGAGTCGTAACTAGCCAGTGTATTCGTCAAGACATGTACTTCGTCGCCTTCAGCCAATTGATGTTCTTCTGTCTTCTCCAGAAACGTAGCAACACTGGTGATTGACAGCGAGTCGCGAGCGCAGGAGTTTAGAAGCGGCGCCAACGATTCCACAAGCTTCGGTTGGAGTTTCTCTTTGGCTAGATCGCCTATCGCTACTATTCCACTCAACAACAGGACCAGAACCACGAACCCCATAGCCGAATTGTCGGGAGCGTAATCCAGTTTCAAGAGTACCGCAATGGCGGACAACAGGCCCACCACAATAGCCTTAATGATTGTCCACTTCATCTGCGCCTTTCACAACCTTCACTGTTGGCGCGCGGCTCCTGTAAAAGCACGTCCTGACAGAGTAGGTGTACGCTCCTGAATCAGCAACACACAGCACATCTCCGGCCACTATAGAATCGGGGAGTTCGCACGTCCCTAGTATGTCAGATGAGTCTGAAGTTGGCCCAGCCAAGACAAAGGCTTGCGTCGCAGCCTCCTGCTCTTGCCCGACGAGCGAGACTTCAAACACTCGGTCCTTTAGTACGCAATCCAACAGCCCGGAATAGATCCCACAGTCGACGTAAAGCCAATCACGTCCGAACCGGGATCTACGGGCGGTCACCGTCACGTAGAGCTTCATGCTTGGCCCTACCAGATTGCGGCCTGGCTCAACAATAATCTTCGACACACCGGTCTCGCGTCTGTACGTTTCAACCGCCTCTCTCAACTTGTCACTACCCGGAGTGTCTAGCCCACCACCAATGTCGAGAATCTTAAACGTCGTCGCAGGCAAGCGGCCGGTGATTGCTTTAACGCATCTCGTCAAACTGTCAAGACCATACACTTCGCTCGGAAGATACAAGCTCGCCCCTACGCACGCTTCCCTCATCTCTCGTACAATAGTGGGGAGCTCGGCGAGATTACAGCCCCACTTTTCCAAAGGACGCGAACGTGACCCAAGGGCATCCGATATTGAAACCCGCAACAGGAATCTGCTGTGAGGGCTAAGCTCACGAATCACCCTGAACTCCTCTATGGAGTCTACGGTGAAAAACCTAACGCCGAGGGCGACAGCCTTTTCGCGATTTGCGTGAGTGTCTACGGGCAGACTAAACAACACACGCGACGCAGGCACCCCTCTACCTAGGAGCATGCGAAGGTGAGCGATTGAATCGATCTCGAATGACGATCCGAGTTTCGCCAGATGGTCGACCACCGCAAAATGGTCGTTGGCCTTCATGGGGTAGTAAACGGACCCCAACTTGGTATAGAGGCTGTAGAGCTCCGCCAACCGCGTCAGATTCAGAACAAATCTAGGTGTCGACATCGAGTAATTCCATCTTAAGCCACTTTCTTCGGGCAGTCAATCACGGAGCTATTGCCGCGAGTAACCTCGGGATGACCTTTGGACTGCCCGACGCAACACGAGAGCACAGCGAGTTTCAACGTGACCTCTAGCTTCCGTCCAACTGTGCTTCTAGCACAAGTTTCGCTGGCCCGTTCTCAGTCGTTTGCACCCCACAGGTTCGCATCTCCACAGCAGCGGGGCGACGGCTTTGCCGTCGCGCTTGGGCTCGTAGGTGATGCCAGACGATATCTGGAGGCAACATGGAGCTCTCGGTTCTGCCTTCATCTCTGAGAAGCGCTATCAATACAGGAGGGACGATGACGTGCTGAAGTTGCCACACCTCGAAGCCGGAGATCACGAAGTCTCCGGCGGCGGCAGGAATACCGCGATCGGCAAGGTCCAGTGCGAGAGCCGACTTTCGGAGAGCCATGGATGACTGAACTCGGATCTGCAGCGCTGCCTTACTGGACTAGGCCACGAAGTAGACCGTATCCAGGTAGGCTTCTGGGCGGAAGAGCCGTGCTGAAGCTGACCTCTGGTAGCAAGGTCGATAACGTCCGAATTGACCTGCGTGTTCAAAGGGGCGATGCCGAAGGCGTCGAACCGGTCTGGCGCGTCGGCTGCGAAAGCAGTCGGCGTGACAGATTGAACTCGTCTGGTCGAATTCGCCTGTTATACCGGCTGGACGGTTCGGGAGGCCGCTTTGCTACGTACATCTCGTCACTTTGAAGCGCCAAGAGCTTAATGTCATGGGAGCGCCTGAGTCAACAAGCAACTGAGGGCGACGTCGTCCGCCGAGCTCGCGAGGTGGACGTCTGTCGCCCGGGTGATGTAATCGGAGCAGCCCAACCGTCGTCGAAGATTGATGATTGTCCCGAAATCAAACGGTACTCGCTGTAACTCCACGGCTGTTGACGCCCTTACTCCACTTCGGCCTTTGCGACTATTCTGGTATTGCGCTGCGTTCTAGTCAATAGCAACAACACTTCGGTCGAGATGCAAAGCCACAACGTCCCCCTACGCTGCTTGATTTCGCTCAAGCTGTATTGTCAGCTTCAGACCAAGAGCCCGAGAGACTCTTCCTAGTAGGTCGAGGCTAGGAAGCCCACCTTTTCCAGATTCCAACCTCGCTATGGCCGACTGAGTAGTGTTTATTCGACTTGCCAATTCAACCTGGGTCAATCCCGCGTCTCGTCTGGCGCTCCGCACCATCCCTGCGGCGTGCTCTCGAAACCTGATTTGATCATACTCAACTCGGAAAACCGGGTCGGCCATGAACTCGTCACGAACCTGCTCAAGCCCGACGAAGCGTTTGTGTCCGACTTTCGGATTCGTCAGTTCCTCCTTCTTACTCATGATTCGACCTCCTTCATCCTTCGCTCGGCTGTGTCGATCTCACGGTGCGGTGCCTTCCTGGTCTTCTTGAGGTACGCATGCAGCAAGACCACCGTGGATTCGTCGACTTCTTCTGGGACAGTTGATGCCCCCTGCACACGGTCTCTCGAAGTTGTTGTCGCCGGAGAACGCAGGACACAGTAGAAGATCCGAACCTCTCCGCCGGCGCGGATCTTGATCTCCCAGAGTTTTTTCCTAATCTGACGCGTGGTGAATCCTTGACCATCCAACCCTTCCTCCTCGATTCTCTCCAGGACCCTGAAACACTCGGCGCGAGCCTTCGTCGGCAGATTGCTCAGAAACTCCCTGACCGGCACCCGACCGGAATCCGAGGCGTAGAAAAGAACCTTCACGCAAGAAGTATATAGCGCCCCCGCTATAACCGCAACAGGTGCGATCCCTGATTCGAGTCCCTCGGGTCCTTGGTGGAGGAGTAACGAGTCAGCGTCACCGTTTGGCCCACGCTGTTCTCGGCAGCTGGTCCGCTGGCAGCCTCCTGGTCTCGGCCGGAACTTCATCTGATGCACAGTCGCCTGCTTCGAGTTGGTCCCGCGACAACCACCTTCCGTGCCTCTTGCGCCCCGGCCCCCGGAAACTGCAATCGACTGGTTCTTCCGATCTCTTCGTGGATCCGGCCCCGTTCGTCAGAGTGGAAGCGGCAACAACTCGATGCAGATCGGCCTGACCGGCAAACGGCTTTACGAGATGTCGGACCTTGAGATCCTTGGCATCACTCATGCCGTAGTCGGGAAGACTGGCTGCTCTACGGCTGGGCAACGAGCTCACGCCCGAGCTGAGGGTCGGTGGTGACGCGAACCTCAAGAGCTGCGTAACCGAAGTCGCTCTCTTCGGCGGCGTCAACTCACGATCGGAACCCGGCTGAGCACCACGATCGAACCCCTGCGGTCCTCGCATTCACGATCGACGATTACGGACTTTTCGTGGATTGCGTTAGCGACGAGCTCGTCGCCGCCCGGCGGCGACGTGTCGAGGAGCGTTCGCCGACTGACAATGTTCGAATGCTGTCAGACCGAGCCACCACGCCACTCGTTTCGGCACGTTACTAGTCCAGCTCGGAATAACGTCAAGAATCAGCTGCGAGGTCAAGGGGTGATGCCGGAGCGAAGCGGAGGTGTCGCCCCGGTCTGGCGCGTCGGCTGCGACAGCAGCCGGCGTGACAGATGAGATCGTCTGCTGCATTCTTTCTGTTAGACGCATTGCCCAATACTTTCACCGTACCATTCACTGAACTGGTCAATGTGGCGGAGTGTCTTTCCGGGCTTTTGCGGCCGTGCACTTGGAAGTCACTGATCGCTCTGCACCGCTGAGTTGCCCGGGATCAGCGGTGCACCCAAGGACCGGAACTCGTGCTCGAAGCGACCTTGGACATCCACGAGCGGGGAACACCAGAGGACCCAGCGACCTGCGATGCCCGACGAGGAACCTTACCCTATCCGGACGCGGGGATGCGCTCGGCGACCTGGCAATCCACGAGCGGGGCAGGCTGAGTGACGCAGCGACCATCCACTGAACGACAAGAGAGATCAGCCCCCCTGGGAGCTCAGCGGCGCATCCTCGGACCCGAGCGGATAACGGTGGAGGCCTTGGAGCTCCAAGAGCGGTCAACACCAAGGGACCCAGCGACCTGCGGTTCCGAACGAGGAACTCCACCTCATCCGGAGCCGGAGCGACCGGCGCGAGCCTGCTCCCATGAAAACTGTCCGGGGCATCGGCGCGATTCGGCCCGCGAAGACGAACGGAGGCGGTCATACCGATTCAGCAGGCGCAGTGCCGGATGCGGGGATGCGCT
>JAJFLN010000094.1 GCA_021772705.1 Candidatus Cloacimonadota bacterium
ATTCTCAACAACCCAGGCTACAATCATCTCTCGCTTCACAGGCACCTCCTGGCCGCTTGAACACGACCAGCTTGCAGGTGCCTGTTCCTTTATTCAAGGCTCTTCTCAACGATGCATGGATGCCTCAGGGCAGAGCCCCACTACAACAAATTCCATATTGTCCCAGAGTATTGTTTCTAGGAGCGGCTTCTGCCTGGGGCCGAGGAAGCGCCGCACGCCTTTGCTCTCGGCAGCGAGTGGTCGGTCGTTTGCCCTGGCATGAAAGAGCCACCCCGCTGATCGGGGTGGCTCTGGAAACAGTCCATCAAGGACGAGCTGGGTCGGGGCTCCTCACGGGAGCCGATCAGCCAGTCGGTCAGGTGTCACACTCTTCTGGTGGTGCTGCCCCGCTGGTGCCACCTCCTCCTGGGGGGGCGGCTTCCACCTGCTGGATCGGGCCGCCGATCGGAGGGACTGAGGCGGAGTCGCTTCCTCCTTCTATCAACTGGATTGAACCGCCGATGGGAGGTATCGAATCGCTGTCGAGGGTGAGCTGGTCATCGGTGCCGTCCTTACCGGCGTCCGAATCGGAGCCGTCCAGGACGGGTGAGGACTCATCGGTGGGAGCCGCAGGGCCCGTGGCCGCCGTGAATCCGTCGCCGGTGGGGGTGGAGCCGCCAGACTGGCCGCCAGGAGTGGGTCACGTACCCCCTCCGCCGCCACCGGTCTGGCCGGACGTACCCGAGGTCAATCCTTCTGTCGGTGCTTTGGGGCCGCCTGACAGGCCGCCGGAGGAGGTGGGTCAGCCACCGCCGGAGCTGCCACCCCCAAAGCTGCCGCCCCCCAGGCTTCCGCCGCCGAAGTTTCCACCACCGAAGTTCGAGCCGCCCAGGGAACTCCCGCCGAGACCGGCGAGGTTGGCCCCTCCGATACCTCCGCCGCAGCCCAGGTCAGAGAGGGCGAGTACTGCTAGCACCGCTGCGAAATAGTTCCTCTTGTTCAGCATGCTGCTCCTGATGTCCATGCGGCCCGAGAGGGCCGGCGATTCGGTACGAGAAGTCGATGCTAGCTGTAACAAGCACGTAGGATGCCATGAGTCAGGTCTCCTGATTTCATGGGGCGTGTCGGAGATCACAAAGGCGACGGGAGAACAGGAAACCTCCCATGCCGGGTTGGTTTTCTTCCCCTCAACCAGCCCGTCACTGTTGATTTGCCGGCGGCTCAGGCCGGCAGCTATCGGTTCTCCTGCGGGATGGACATGTACGACGACACCCTCGTCGTTCAATAACGCAAGGGACGTTTGACGAACACTCAGGCCCGGCGGCGCTGCTGCCGGGCCCGCCTTGTCATTACATGACCGACTTGATGGAAGGGACTCCTGGAGTTGGCCGCCACGCACTGCTACGGCAAGGATCGGCGGCGGAGCGATACGTCGATCTCGACTGTTTCGTCGAGTTGCCGGAACCCTCCTTTCGAGGGAGGTTTTGTTGACTCTCCGCATGAGCACGCCGATCCCGACGCGAGAGTCCATGAACGCGAGGGGTGGCTTGAAAAATGCTTTGCTACTTCCTGAAGCCAAACGAACTGATAGCGAAGGAGCGGCTGAAATGGACCCCGACATTCGTCAGACACTGGACGAAGTTCTACTCGTGTTGAAACTTGTTACCGTACTCCTGTTAGTATTCGTTTTCGGCGGGGCTGTGTCGTCCTACGGCGAGAGGCCCATTCAAGGTGACCCCCCAGTTGCCGAATCGACCATGGGAATGCCCTTGACGCCGGATCACTCGGCCTGGAATCGTTCGGATAGACACGAAGTGCCGAGACTCACCTCGATTCCCACAGCCGATTGACTTCGATCACTTCTCCTCCCGGAGCGGTGCGGGAGAAAGGATGATCTGATATGAAGCGGAAGATCACGAGGCTCGCCCTGACCATCGTGGTCTTCTTTGCCGTGACCGCAGGACTCCTGCAATATGTGAGGGAGGTGAACCACCTGCTGGGCATGGCCCGCAGCGAGCTGCTGATCATAGCCCGGACCACCGTCCTTACCCTGGGTGAAGATGTGGCGGAGCGAGTGGCTGGCGAACTTCCGATTGACCCGGTGGTAACTCGTTTGAAACGGAGCCAGGATCTGTATGGCTCCGAAGAGCAGTTGTACTTGATCGTGTTCGAGTCGGCCGGGGCTCGCATTGCGATCCATCCAAGTCGGGAATCCCTCGAAGGCCAGTCCTTTGTGAAGTCGTTCGATCTCGATCGTGTGAGGAACGGCGGGACAGTGACCCTGACCGGCGCGCGAGGCCTCCAGGGGAAGAGCAGCAACTTCGCCTTCGCTCCGGTGTTCGACCCAAAGGGGAAGACCATCGGAGCCTTGGTCGTGGAGAGCGAGGCCTCACGGTTGTATCGCGTCCTCAGTCTCGACGCGCTGCTTCTGGCCTGCGTGTTATTGCTGGGGGTGAGCTTCACCTTGCTGATGTCGCACAGACTGGTCAGGAACGTGGTCCGGCCACTGACTGAACTGATTGACGCGGTCGATGCTGCAGGCGATGGCGATTACTCCCACCCCCTGCCGCTCCAGGCTGAGGATGAGATCGGACATCTGGCTCGTAGGTTCGACCGGATGCGTAAGCTCACTCAGAAGGCTCGCCAGGATGAGAGACTCGCCGCGGTGGGACAGATGGTCGGATCTCTGGTGCATGATCTCCGAAATCCCGTCACTGTCGTCACCGGGATGGCGGACCTGATCGCTATCGAAGAGGATCCAGTCGAACGGAGAGAGATGACGGACAGTATCCGCAGATCGGCGGATCGCATGTCCGCGCTGTGTAACGATGTACTGGACTTCACCCGGGGAAGTTCTCAGCTCCAGATCGCCGAGTATGACCCGGTTGCCCTTGTAAAGGAGATCTTCACGGATCTCTCAGCTGTCGCGGAGCTCCACGAGGTCGAATGCCACATCGAAAGACAGGTGGATGTGGTCATCTCCGGCGACCGGGAGAAGATCCGGCGTGTCATCGAGAATCTCGTCAAGAACGGCATCGAGGCCTCGGAGCCGGGCGGACGTCTCGATGTCTCGTTGGCACGCTCCGGCGACTCCCTGGAGTTCGCCATCCGGGATCGAGGCAATGGCATACCCTCTGAGATAGCCGAGCACCTCTTCGAGCCGTTCATCACGCAGGGAAAGAAGAACGGCACGGGTCTCGGTCTCGCGATCGTAAAGAGCATCGTCGAGGCCCACGGAGGCGAGATTGAATTCGAAACAGAAGCTGGGAAGGGCACTACGTTCCGCGTTCAGCTTCCGCTCGTGACGCTCTCCGACAGTGACGTGGAGGCCTGATCAGTTTACCTCGCAGGGCGTGAGGCGGGCGAGCAGTCCCGTTACTCGACGTTTCGGTCGACGGCGACCAAGTTCGCTGCTTCTGTTCCACCACGGAAAGCCACTTCTGGCGAGCGATGCCATCAGCTCACTCACTTCTGGAACCGTCGCCGCTGACGAGCTCATTCGCTCACTCCAGGGTGGAGGCAAACCCACCACTCCCGGACGAGCCTCCCGAGGGAGGTGAAGCCCCTGGAATGGAACTGACCGGTCAATGTTCCGGTGTGGTGGCGGCGAACCGGGCGATCATCCAGTCCGTGAGCAATTCCACGGGGGCGCGATCGTCCACGAGGACCGCCGTGTCCGGCGGAACCGATACGGGGCTGAAGTCGCCCATGCGGCGTTTCAGCAGGTCCTGGAGGTAGCTGTTGTTGCTCTCCGCCACGACCCTTTGGGCCAAACTGCCAGCGACCGTCGGGTCGAGCCGCTCCAGAGAAAGCGATGGCCTGCCGGCGATTATCACATAGTGATCGAAGCCGGCTCCCGGCGGGTTCTTGACCGTCATCATGGATGCGGCTCCGAATACGGACTTTACTGTCGCCTTTATCCCCTGCAATACAGCGCCCTCACTGCTCATGGACCCGACGTTGATACTCATGAGTCCACCTGGGGCAAGGTGACTTCGGATCAGAGAGAAGTACTCCTGCGTGGCAAGATGAAACGGAATGTAGGGTTGCCGGTAGGCGTCGCACATGATCAGGTCCCACTGCCTGTCCGATCGGGCAAGGAACATCCTGCCGTCCATCACATGGACCTTCAGGCTTGGAGCGTTCATGTCGAAGTACTTCCGGCCCAGTTCGACGATCCGGCCGTCGATCTCGACACCGTCGATCCTAAGATCGAAAAGGGAACTGTAGAAGTGATCAAGCTGCTGGCTCATGGTCCCGGCGGCTAGCCCGATGATGAGAATGTCGAGGGAGTGACCTGCCGGTCTACCGAGCAGCAGCGGCAGAGCGTTCATAGAGTCCCAGACAGAGCCGACCAGGGGATACCAGGCCGACCCCCGGTCTGAATCGTGAATCGAATGTACCGCGTGCCCCTCGTTCAGAGCGAGCAGGGTGCGGGTTCCCTTTCTCTGCACCTGGATGTAGTGATACAGCGACTCATCCTCCTCAATCAGGACGGCTCCAGGGCTGGTGGCATGGGTGAGGGGCATCGCCCCAAAGGGGACTACACTGACCATGTAGACTGCGACCGGGACAGCCAGAGCCGCCCTTCGGGCCAGGCCGATGGCACCGGTCACGATCAAGACAGCAGCGAAGGAGAGGATCGTCCTTCGGGTCCCCAGGGACGGGATGGCAATCAGAGATGGAAGGAAGGTCCCCAAGATGCTCCCTGCCGTCGAGAGGGCGTAGAGGCTGCCGGCCGTGGCCCCCAGGGCTTCCTCACCTTTGGCGGCGAGACGGATGGCGAAGGGACTGACCATTCCAAGTAGAGTCATGGGGACGGCGAAGAGACCGGTTGTCGCCAGCAGGCTTCCGATCATAACGGGAGCTTGCTTCTGCAGGATCGCCTCTCGGGAGAGAGACATCACGGGATGCGCGATGAACGGGAGCGCCGCCGTTGTCAGGCCGGCGAAGATAATGATCCTGTGGAGTATCTGGGTTGACGGGTGGCGATCGGCGATGCGTCCCCCGATCCAGTAGCCCAGGGATAGGCCCGTCATCATGGCGCCGATGAGGTTGGTCCAGACAAACAGGGATGTCCCGAAGAACGGGGCGAGGAGTCGGGAGGCAGACATCTCCAGCCCCATGATCGACATCCCGCACAGAAAGACGGTAGCTTGAAGCATCCTGCCGGAGTGAGGGGCGACCTCTTCGGACTCTGCGTTGCTTACATTGGGATGAGTCATCCTCTCATCCTCTCATCGCCGGGGGCCGTTGTCGCTGATAACGTAAGGTGCCCGAACTGTCAGGGCAGCGGTGCGGTTGGCGGTCGAGCCGCTGTACGAGCCGACGTTCCGTGAGGCGAGCCATGGACTTCGTCCGGGACGGAGTTGCCAGACGGCGATTACCGCAGCCCGACCTGAGGAACGGGACTTCGTCGGATTCCGGTTGGTAGTTGACCCAGAAACCGATGAAGTCGATATCTTGTTTCCGCCCGGAAACGAATTAGTGGAAGGAACGTTTGAAAACGCGGGCTCTGCCCTCGAACTCCCGCCAGGGGCCATTGGCCTCTGGACCCCGATGAACAAGTCGAGCTTTCGTGGTTCATTCAAGTGTTCATCAGCACTCTCAGTCGCACCAGTCCAATTGGGGGTTTGGGGGAGATGGCTCCCCCAACGGGGTGTGGGGCTGAGCCCCACTACAACAAACTCCGTCCTATCTCACCGACATTGCACTTAGACTGAGAAAGTGCTTTCGTGCCCAGGAGGGCGGCAGAGACGATCGAGATGGCCAGGACAGAGCGATTGACCCCATCGCAGATCGGCGGGGGACAGAAGAGGACTGAGGCTCAGGCAAGCGCTGCGGCGGCGTTACCGCCGGGACTGCTGGCGAGCTATCGCCCGGAAGAAGTGCTCGGCGCCGGAGCGATGGGCGTCGTGTACCGGGCGACGCACCTGGCGCTCCAGCGGCCCGTGGCGATCAAGCTGACGGTGCTCGACGCGCAGGAGCACGAGGAGCGGTTCGTACGAGAGGGGCGGCTGCTTTCGCGGCTGCAGCATCCCAACCTGGTGCGCGTCTATGACGCGGGCAAGTCGGATGGCACGCCCTATCTGGTGATGGAGCTGGTGAAGGGATGCACGCTGGCGACGCTGGCGGCGGGGCGGGCGCTGCCTTCAGATCTGGCCGTGGGGCTGGTGGTGCAGCTGCTGGACGGGCTGGCGCACGCGCACGAGGCAGGGGTGCTGCACCGCGACGTGAAGACCGAGAATGCGCTGGTGACAGTGGCGGGGCTGCTGAAGCTGGCGGACTTCGGGCTGGCACGCTCGGAGCTGGAGGCGACCAAGACGCGGGCCGGGACGATCATGGGAACGCCGGCCTACATGTCGCCGGAGCAGGCGAGGGGCGCGAGGGTGGACGCCCGCAGCGACCTGTATTCGGCGGCGGTGGTGCTCTTTGAGCTGGCTGCGGGGCGGCTGCCCTTCGTGTCGGAGAGCCCGGTGGAGTTGATCACGATGCAGCTTCGAGACGCGCCGCCGTCACTGCTGCAAGTGGCGAGGGCGGTGCCGAAGCCGGTGGCGGACGCGGTGTCGCGAGCGCTGTCGAAGGACCCGGCTGACCGCTTCGCGACGGTCGGCGAGCTCGCGGCGTGCTTGAGGGAAGCGGTAGGGGAAGAGAGGCTGGAGAAAGCGGGGTCGAGGCTCGGAAAGCTGGTCAGCAGGGCGGGAGAGGGGGCACAGGTGGTCGCGGGCACCACCTTCTTGCGAGAGATGCCGGGGCCCGAGATGCAGACAGGTTCGGCTCGGACGAGGGCTGCCCGGCGCGACGCCACACGGCGGCCATCGGGCCGCGCGCCAACCGCGTCCGGGCCGACGGTGAGAACGGCCACACGGGTGAAACCGGTTCGCTCGCGGTCGCGGACCGTGGTCGGGCTCGCCTTGGTGCTTGGGGTGCTGGTGGTAACGGCTGTGGCCGCAAGTCTGTCGTCGGGCTCGCGGAGCGGGAGTGGCGAAGTCCGGCGGCCGCGTCAGGTCGAGCCGGCGAAGGCAGCGGAGGTGAGCCTGGTACTGCACCGAGCCGGTACGGGCTCCCTGCGATTCGTGACTCGGCCGCCCGGGGCGCAGATCCTGGGCCAAGGGGGCAGCGACACGCACATGGTGACGCCGGCGGTCCTGGACGGCCTGCTGCCGGGCAGGTGGCGTTTCACGCTGGAGCTGGAGGCCCACATGCCGGCAACGGTGTCGACCGAGGTGGTGGCTGGGGTGACGGGGACCGTCGACGTGGCGCTGGCGCGGGCCCTGGAGCCGCAAGGGACGAACGCTGCGGGCTTCGAGGAGTATCGGAATCTGAAGGACGGATCAGTGCTCATCCGCATCCCGGGGGGCAGCTTCGAGATGGGCTCGAATGACGGCCAGCCTGACGAGAAGCCGGTGCACCGGGTGACATTGTCGGCGTACTACTTCGGGAAGCACGAGGTGACGTGGAAGCAGTACCGGGAGTTCTGCCGACAGGCACGGCGTCCCTTGCCCGGGCAGCTTGTTCTCGGGACAGCCGAAACCCCGGACGATCACCCGGTGAACTACGTGACCTGGAACGATGCGAAGGCCTACTGTGACTGGGCGGGCTTGCGGTTGCCGACGGAGGCGGAGTGGGAGTACGCGGCGCGGGGCCCGCGAGGGCGCGAGTATCCCTGGGGAGACGAGTTGCCCGACGCTGGCGCCCGCTATCGGGCGAACGGTATCGGAGGCGAGGACGGTTTCGTGCGGACGGCGCCGGTGGGCTCATTTGGCCCCGGAGCGAAGCCACCCCGCGCCGACGGCAGCTCGCCTTTCGGAGCGCTCGACCTGGCCGGCAACGTCTGGGAGTGGTGCGCGGACTGGCACGGCGACTATCCAGCCAAGGCCATAGTGGATCCCAGAGGTCCGGATCATGGCCGCCACCGCGTGCTTCGCGGCGGCAGTTTCGACTACGTCGCGTCGTACTTGCGCGCGTACGCCCGCAACGTGCGCACGCCCTTGGACGTGAACGACAGCTACGGGTTTCGGTGCGTGCGGTAGCGCCAGGAGTTCATGTTTTGGCTAGCTGTCTGTCGATGCTCCTGTTGCGAGCTGGGCGGAGCGTCACAAGCGTTGGCCCGCCCCAGGAAAGTCCGAACGGGTATCGAGGGCGACGGAAGGGCAAGTATGGACCCGTCTCCGGGTCTCAATGGTCCTTCCCACGCGGGGAGATGAACGTTCGTGAAGCCCTGTCGAATTCGAGCTGGGCCCCTCTCTCTTTCCACCAGGAATTCATCTCCCTGACAAGAGCCTTTCCCTCAGGGGAGCTGATATCGATCGATACGGATCCCGACGTGCCTCTGAGCGCTTCCAGCGATCTCAGGGCTTCGTTCCGTAGAAGTCCGGGCCCATCGTCGGCAGTGGTTTCAAGCAAGGCTGGAATGGCCCTCTTGTCACCGGACATTGCAAGTGCCTGAATCATACGGAACTTGACCCAGGGGTCGCCCTGGGTCACCTTCAGAAGTCGCCGTAGATGAGGGATTGCCGCCGGGTCTCCGAGCATGGCGAGCGACCGGGCTGCATTCTCCTTGACCGCATCGGACGAGTCGGACAGCGCCTTCAGCAAGAAGGGGAGAGCCCCTGAAGAACGGCTCTCACCGAGCTTGAGCGCAGCCTCGGCGCGGACGTTGGCGTGCTCGTCTGACATGGCCGTTTGAAGATCTCTGAGCGACTCGCCAAAGCCGTGCTCGCTCGTCCCGTGCGGCGACTTGAGATCTTCATCGTGGGCGGAATCAACGGAATGTTGGGTGCCATGAATGGGAGCGGCGAGTTGGTGCAGCGCGAAGCGGCCCCCGAAGGACATGGCCACAAACAGAGCCAGGGTGCCGCCCAGGGCCGTCAACGTCCCGAGACGATCGCGTAGGAACTTGAACACGCCCCCAGCCATCAATACAACAGCGAAGATGCACATGATGGTTGGGCCGCTGGGCCGATCGTAGGAGAACATAAGGCCGAGAGCGCTGACGAGGATTCCGACAATCCACGCAATTGCGAGTCGCGGGCCAATCCGATCACTGAACATCACGGCGAATACGGCCGGGGCGACCAGATAGCAGAAAACGAGCAACACTCGTCTCAGGCGAGCGGTCGTGAGATCGCCAGCGGCGGAGCTCGTGCCCAGCGTCCGGTGCATTCCGCCTGGGATAACTCTCCCTCGGACCACGATTCCAGCTGATAGCTCTTGAAGGCGGGACGATATGCGCCCTGCGCTACGGAGAGAATTCGCTGGTCCCTGACGGTGCGACAGCACCTGCAGTCCGCCTTCCAGTGAACTGTCCCGTCGCTCGAATGACACGGGTCAGGACAAGAGCAACCAGTCGAAACACCCGGGTCCTCGCCCTGGCCTTGGCAACAGCCGGCTCCAGGATCGGCCCTTGAGGCACCCTCCCGTGCGTGCTCCAGATGATGGAGCGGCTCCGCAAACAGGAGCGCTACAACGACCAAGGAAGAGGAGCGTTCGAGTCAAATCGTGCATCATCGTGGACCGCAGCGAATTCCAGGCAAGGCTCAAGAAGTCTAGCCGAACGCGCTCTGCTGATCAATCACGACGCGAAAGCAAGGGTGCATGTCCCGTAGGGGGTCCCCTCCTCCGGTGGCCCCCACAAGGGTGGGGGGGA
>JAJFLN010000095.1 GCA_021772705.1 Candidatus Cloacimonadota bacterium
CAAATGAGCAGTCAAGCCCCACCTTCGCGTCCACAGCTCGCCGAAGCGCTCTGACCACGTCGGCAATTTCCTCATCAATACCTGTATCAATCGCAGGGTCCGTCTCGCCTGCCTCCGCCGGCTCTTTCACGTTCTGCATGGGTTGCCTCCGAACTCCCGAAGAGTGGGTTGCAGCATCATGGGTCCATGCTGCTGCAGCCCTCTATCGTACGGCAACGCGAGCATCGGTGCCCTCACCCCAGCCTCGGGACCCTACGCCACCGATCTCACCCGCTCTCAGAGCGATCCAGACCCCTCGTAGGGCGGATCCCGGCCGAGGTCCCTCTACCGCACTGTTCGTTTCTGAAACAGCCCCCAGTCACGGTTCTGGCAATAGTCAGGTCCGGTCTGGATGGCCTCATGCACCTCAGCCCACCCAGGGCGCTTCGAGGGACTCTTGGTGCGTCTCTCGGCATGACGGGCGCAATCCCGAAAAGATGGAGTTTGTTCGGCAGCCTCGTGGATGATGTCTGCTGAGAATTGAATGAGAGGGGACCTCCCCGCCGGTAGTGGTTGTTGTCTAAGACAATCACGACCGACAAAGGAGATCCCCGTGCTTCGGATTCTACCGTCCCATGCTGCCGTAATCGAGCCGTGCCTAAAGCTGTCCCCCTACGGTGAGGCCCAGGCAGAGGCACGGATTCGGGTTGAGGAGGCCACGAAGCGATTCCGTCAGCTGATGCTGGCGCTCGTGGTGTCCGGTCTGCCCGCCACGCCCGGACCCTTGATGGCTCGTGAGATGGGGCTGCATGCCCAGGTGGCTCGCGAGTGTATCGATGTGGTGGTCGGAGGGTGCTTGAAGATGGCCCACTTTGATCCCATTGTCTTGCGACGCGCTGGGTTGGTCGTGGCAGGTGACAGCGCACTGCGCCCGCAGAATTCATCCCGGACGGTGCGCATCAGGCTATTCGGCGGTTCCGAGGTCGCCGTCGTCACGCCCTACTCGCTGCGTCGGCCGCCTACTCGACCTGGGCGTCGTCGAGGACGGGGACGCCGTCAGACACAGGGAAACGGCGTCTATCCAGTGCTTGCCGCCCTCGGCATCCACTATCGAGTGACGCCAGCTCTGGCCAGCGAGGTTGCCCGCCTGGTCGCCATGAGCACGGAAGCCGAGGCCGAGGAAACGCTGCGGCTGCGAGGAATCAAATTGGGAAGTAAGACCGTACCCCGGTTGGCACGACTGTTCGCCAAGCGATCCTTGAAGTACCGAGACTGGAAACTGGAGCAGACGCAAGCTGGTTTTCAGGGCGGGGAACAGGTTCAGGGAAAGCGCCTGGTCATCGGCACCGACGGCGGCCGGATTCGTGTGCGCGAGATCAAGAAGCGCGGCAGGCGCCTGGTTTCAGGCCGGCGTCGATTTGACGCCCCCTGGAAGGAGCCCAAGGTGATCATCGTCTATGAGATTGACCCCCTCGGACGACAACTACGGAACGGTTTGATCCGCTACGACGCGACGATGCAAGACGCAGACGAGACCTTCGCCATACTGACTTCGCTGCTCCGGGAGATTGGTGCCCAGGAGGCCGCCGAATGGGTCTTCGTCAGCGATGGCGCGGACTGGATATGGGATCGGGTGCCGGAGCTGATCGAGGCCGTGGGCTACGACCGCAACAAGGTCACGCAAGTCGTTGACTTCTACCATGCGATGCAGCGGGTCCAGGCAATCGCAGAAGTGAGGAAGGACTGGACCGACAAGCAGAGAAAGGCCTGGGTCGAGACGATGCGTTCAGTCCTGAAACGTGGCAACATCGAGAAGGTCCTGGCTGAGGGCATGAAACTATGCCGAGGCAGACGCTCCAAGGCCGTCAGGAGTCTCTTGAACTACTTCGTCAACCACCGAAGCAGAATGCGCTACGGCGATTTCCGCAAGCGCGCCATCCCGCTGGGAAGCGGTGCCGTCGAAAGTTGCGTTCGCAGAACCATCAACCTCAGGCTGAAAGGCAACGGCATCTTCTTCCTCAGAGAAACCGCAGAGGGGCTGCTCCACATCCGGGCTCAAGTGCTCTGCAAGCGTTGGGATCAGCACGTTGCAGAAGTTCTCGAACCAGAAACGCTATGGAACCTCACAAACCAGTCTGAAACTGCGATCTCGCGTGCCATGTAAAACGGAGTGCTCCCGGCCAAGCAGCTGTAGCATCCGAGGCACAGACACTTCAGTGAGGGAGATGATGCGAACATTCTCCAGTATGCAAGCGGGTCTGTCAATATTGATTGACGTTTGAGAACCTTGTCACGAGGCAGCCACAAGTGGTCCGCATTGGGCGAAAGTATATGGGGTCTAGCCAAGGTGTCGGTGTGACTGGATACGGGTTCGGCGACAGCGGAGTTTCTTCGAACAGGCGCTATGACGACATCCTAACTCGCACGGCGATCGCTCATTGCCGCCACGATTACGATCAACAGATGGCCTGCGCTGGTGGCATGGGCCGGGCTCCAGACGTCCGCCTCGCAAGCGAGTCGGACGACGTCGCCCTCATCTCCCCTGTACCTCTGGTGCTTCAGACAGGCCAGGCGTGCAGCCGCTGATATCGCAACGTCCCCCTCAGGTTGCCTGCAGTTCCCCGTCCAATTCGGCCTAACAGAAGGAATGCAGCAGACGATCTCATCTGTCACGCCGGCTGCTGTCGCAGCCGACGCGCCAGACCGGGCCGACACCTCCGCTTCGCTCCGGCATCGACCCTTGACCTCGCAGCTGATTCCTGACGTTATACGTCTCACGATTGGCGCAATGGCATCGGCGCCATCAGAGCGAGCCCGTAAACCTCAAACGGTTCAAAGGCTGCTCCTCGACACGACGCCGCCTCGCTCGTTCCTCGCTCAGCGGCGTCGATCTCGTCGCTACTCACTGCACCCCGACCACAGCGAATCAGCACGTCCACGGAAACTATCTGGTTCCTAGAAGAGGCCCGCGCTTCACTGACTTGATCCGGCGGCACAGGCCGCAGCGAACGACGCGCCCCACTTCTTCTCAAGCCATAACCACGAGGCAATCGCCCCCCACCATTCTACCGGTAGCCTAGTCTCCTTGAACTGCGTCGGAATCATGCCGAAGCACACATCAAGCGACTTCCGCGATATGCAACCCTACTTTGGAGTAGGTGCATCCACAACCCCAGCCGAGCCGAACCAATGCTGAAGCGTGTTCACACTATCCTCGCCAAGCTCCTGAGTGAAGAGCAGCGCAAGTCGTCTCTTAGCACGAGAACACGCAACATAAAATAGGTTTCGATTCCTCTCAAAACTCGCCTCGTCGTTCTTCGCCACTGGAGCACGTGCCATCCCCAGGAATCGGTTGAAGTTGTACAGATTCCAACCCCTTCCAAGTACCACCAAAACATTTTCAAAACCCGCACCCTTAGACCCATGCTTTGTACTGAAGCATGTTTTGTCCTCAATGAACTGCTGCAGAGCGGTGATCTCTCGATATGGCACGGCAAGGAGTTTCCCCGCCCGATCAAGTCGTCTCCGAAGAGCTGACGCATAAACCTCTGTGACGACGATTTCGCGGTGGGTTCGGAAGGGTGGCGTGGCCTCCGGGCACCGAGATAATGGCGCGATTGGCCCTGAAGGGCGTCGAGTTTGGCTTTCTGAACACACGAAAGCCTCTCGA
>JAJFLN010000096.1 GCA_021772705.1 Candidatus Cloacimonadota bacterium
GTCGTCCTGGATGCGGGCATCCATAGTAGGACGAACGGAGGAGGGGACCCCCTACGGGACATGCTCCCGGCAAACTTGGAATGTCAGGCAGGGGGTGCCTTCAGAGGTGATTGCACGGCGGTTACACGGAGATCTCAGAGATCTCGGAGACACAGAGGTTCCTTTCGATCAAAAACCTCTGTGAACTCCGTGGGCTCTGTGGACTCCGTGTTCCTCAAGGGTAGCTGCCTGCCCCAAGGGGAGTGAGCCCGGCCATCTCGGGGCATGAGCGGCCATGCCAGAGAGTCCATGGCCCCGAGGTCAGCTCCGAACAAGCTGGCCTGTGGAGTATGCTCTCCTGGAGCCTGGAGATTCTCATGATCCCCGAACATACAAGTGACTGGAAAGGCCTGGCCCGGGGCGCCGGGTTGTTCATTCTCGTCTACGGGATGGCCTACGCCTCTCGCATGGCCTCCTTTCCTGGGGAGGAGGTGCTGCACCGCCTGCTGACCTGCTGGCTTCTGATTGCCACGGTCGTGGCCGCCCTCGAACTGAGCAGGAGACACGGGCCAGGCTGGTTCGGTTCGGCCATCTGGCTCGCCTCCTCCGTGGCGTTCATCTTCCTCGCCACCCGCCACGGCCCGCCGAACGCGGCGACAATCCTGGCCCTCAAGGATCTGGCTCAACTCTCGGTCGCCCTGATACTGGGCAGACTGCTGGCAGATCGAATCGACTCCGGCGAGACTCTGCTGGCCATCGGGATTCTGGTGGTCATCACCGATCTCTGGTCCGTCTCGGTGGGCGTCACCCGCTCTCTCATCGAGGCCGAGGCTCTGGACTACTTCCTGCTCAACTTTCCTGTCCTGGGCGAGGCACGGACAGGTTACTTCATCGGGACCTCGGACTTCATCCTGGCCGTCGTCTACATTCGCTTCGTGTCGGAACTGGATGTGCCGCCCTGGCGATGGCGGCTGCCGCTGGCTCTTGGAGCGGCCTTGGCCCTGGCCGGGACGACGGCCATCGTCCTGAACCGAGGCCTGCCAGCTCTCCCCTTCCTGGTTCCGGCAGCCCATCTGGCCATCCCGCAACCCATTCGTCTCGGCCGGGAAGGTTGGAAGCTGATCGGGGCCGGGCTCCTCATGATCGCCGGCATGGCCTGGGTTCTTGGCTAACGCCCCAGGCTTCCGAGCTGTCGCCACTCGGGCCAGCCCGAGATGCCCAGCAGCTCCGCGCCGGGCTCATCGCTGCACGCTTCGAGTGCCTGTCGAGCTTCCCCGGCGAGCTTCATGGCCTCGCCCAGGTCTTTCAAGACGAGACGAATCAAGCAGCCTTCCAGGGCCATCCATGTCCTGAGAGTGGCCAGCTCTTTCGACTCCATCTCCGCCGCTTTCTGCTCCAGCCGATCCCTCGACTTCAGCCACAGGTCCAGCACTTCCGGGTCCTTCCGCCTCCTGAGACTCCAGATCCGGGTCAGCACATAACCCAGGTGCTGCTCGATCAAACCCCCTTGCTTCTCGGCGCCAGGCAGGGGCAGCCTGGGGAACTCCTGACTCCACTCGATGCGGCTCTCTCTAAGGGTTCTGTTGAAAGCAAGCCACTCCCCGAGCACGGCGGCCTGTTCGGTCCAGCCGCCGCCCTGGACCAGCTTCCACAGCCCCTCCCAGGCCGGAAGGAACTCGGCCAGGGGAACGATGAATAGCCTGGGATGGGGCATCTTCACCCCCAGGGGCAGCCGGGCGCCATAGGCTCTCCAGATGCAAGCGGTATGGGCCCGGAGCTTTCTGAGAATCAACAGACCCGCATCGAGCCTCTCGGGCTGCTGAGCCCCTTCGTCCTCCCGCAGGTAGGCCAGGGCCTTGCCAGCCCGCAACGCCATGGGAGACTCGAAACGCTCCAGCAGCGCCAGAGCCGCCGTCTCGTCGGCCACCTCGTCGACGGCCAAGGCGAAGTCACCCGCCAGGGGTCTGCCCAGGTGGGCGTCCCAGGCGGCAAACCAGCGATGGACTTCGCAGCGAGCCGAATCCCGGGCAGTGATAATGGCTCCGTCACTCTCGAGACGCGCGCAGTCGGGCTGCACGATCCGGGGAAATGCCTCGGGGAGCACGTCGGGAGACCTGGAGGTCACTGGGGGGCTGACAACCACCGTGCCCGTCTCTCCCGCTGTCGCCAGTGTCGATGTGCCGGCTCCGCTTCGGGCGAGATTGACGACGTGCCTGACCTCGGACGTGGGATCCCTGAGGAATGCGATTCCCGCCAGTGCCAGGATCACGCTGCCGGCAAAGATGGCCCCGAGCATGCGAAAGGGACTGATGCCAGAGCGAGGCATCTGAACTTCCAGGCTGGCGACGGGCAAGCTCGTGAGAGAGCTGGTTCGCTGCAATCGACTCACCCGGTGGCTGGAGGAGCCGGACTTGCGAGGCGTCTTGTGGGAACCGGAGGGATTCAAGTTCTGACCGGCCAGGGGAATGGCGGCAGAGGTCTTGGGCCGGGCAGCCATCTCTTCCCGGTCCTCCGGCGAGAGCTTCATGGTGATGACCTGCAGGTTTCGATGAACCTCCCGCATGTCCGCGAAGCGATCCGAGGGTTCCCGGCCGAGCATCTTCATCACGCAGGCTGCGACGGCAGGATCAATGCCGGGTGCGGCATTCTGAAGATCCAGAGGGGCCTTCTTGACCCGCTCCATGGCTTCTTCGGCGGGAGTTTCACCCTTGAATGGGCGGCGTCCCGCCAGCATCTCGAACAGGATCACCCCCAGGGAGTACTGGTCCGACGCAGGACCTGCCTGCTCGTGCTCCAGCTGTTCGGGAGCAACGTATCCCGGGGTTCCGAAGATGATGCCTTCCCGGGTCTGAACAACCGAGCCGGCGGACTTGGAGATGCCGAAGTCGGTCAGCATGGGTCTCTCGTTGTCCGCCAGCAAGACGTTCTCGGGCTTCAGGTCCCTGTGGATCACGCCTCCGCGGTGAATCTCGGCGAGGGCATCGGCGAGGCCGATACCGACAAGCATGGCCAGACCTACAGGCAAGGGCCCCTTTCGGATCATCTGTCGGAGCGTGCAACCCTCGATGAGAGGCATGGCCAGGTATCCGATGTTTCCATCGACACCGAAATCGAGGACCGAGACCACGGCAGGGTGGTCGATGTTGCTGGCCACCTTGGCCTCGTGCCGGAAGCGGGCCACGGACTCCTGGTCGGCCAGGGCCTTCTCGGACAGAACCTTCAAGGCCACAGGACGCTCCAGATCGATCTGTACACAGTGCCAGACCGTACTGAAACCACCTTTGCCGATGATCTTGATGGCCTTGTAGCGGGATGCTATGGCTGCAGGCAGGTCGTGCATGAGTCTTTCGCCACCAGTCTAGTCGAATGGACCGGTAGTTCGCAGGGCTCGCCTCGGAATGGAAGACTTGCCCCCCGGGAATGATGACGATCCCCGGGGCAGCTGCGATAGCCTTTCGACACGGGGAAAATGGCTCCAGGCGGACCTGGGACTGGGAGGTTCAGACGACTTCTGGCCCGAGCTGGGCCACGGCGTCCAGGTCCTGAGGGCTCGTGACCCCCTGGACCAACCGGAAGTAGGCGAGGCTGGCCACCATCGCCGCGTTGTCCGTACAGAGCCAGGGAGGCGGGCAGTGGACGTCCACGTTCCGGGCAGCACAGGTCTCCTGCAACTGCGAAAGCAGGGCGCGATTGGCCGTGACGCCGCCAGCCATCACCAGCGTCTTCCGGCCCGTCTCCTTCAGAGCCCGGTCCACCCGGAGGGTAATGCAATCGATGACGGCTTGCTGCAGAGAGGCCATCATGTCAGGCAGGGAGTGCCGGTCCGTTCGCAGGGCCATCGCCGCGGCTGTCTTCAGTCCGCTGAAACTGAAGTCCAGAGGCCCAGAGGAGGAGACCGGCCTGGGAAGAGCCACGGACGCGGGATCACCCTGACGGGCCTGCTCCTCCACGTACTTGCCTCCCGGAAACGGCAGTCCCGCCAGGCGGGCGATCTTGTCCAACACTTCACCGGCAGCATCGTCGACTGTCTTCCCCAGGACCCGAAAGACGTTCGGCTCCGGGGCGTCCAGGATCAGAGTGTGCCCTCCGGACACGACCAGCCCCAGAAAGGGAAAGTCCAGCTCAGGAGATTGCAGAAAGTTGGCGAACAGATGGGCCTGCAGGTGGTTGACACCGATGAATGGCTTTCCCAGTCCCAGGGCAAGTGACTTGGCCGTTGCTAGCCCCACCAGCAGAGCACCAAGCAGCCCTGGACCGTAAACACCCGCCACGGCGTCCACGGAGTGGAGGTCCAGGCCCGCCTCGTCGAGCAGGTCGTCGAGCAAGGCCGGCAGAGAGGTCAAGTGGTCCCGGGCAGCCAGTTCGGGAACGACTCCGCCAAATGGGGCGTGTGTCTGGACCTGCGAGCTGATCCGGCTCACCACGATCTCCCGCCCCCCTCGGACCAGGGCCAGGGAGGTGTCATCGCAGGAAGTTTCGATACCCAGAACGAGCATGGCAGGAGGATAACAGAGAACCGCCGAAGGATCTGACACCAACGCACGACCTTGCCTGGAGTACATGTCCCGTAGGGGGCAGCCAACATTGGGGGTCACGGAAATCACAGGGCTCTCAGAGAGCACAGAGGTTTTCGTGTGGAGAGGTGAGATGCTGAGCACAGGGATGCTTGGGTCCGACTCTCTGCCAGCTACTCGACACATCAAATACGATTTATCCCAAAAAGGACCTCCGTGAGCTCTGTGGGAGACCTGTAACTTCCCGAGTCATCGCAGCAGAAGCCACCTCCTGGGTGACATGCACTCCGTTGCCTGGTTCCCCTGTTCTCCGACTGCCCGTTCGTCGTAGAGTGTGGGTGATGGCCAGGGTCCAGATACTCGACGATCACCTCGTAAACATGATCGCCGCCGGGGAGGTGGTGGCCCGTCCCGCCTCGGCGGTCAAGGAACTGCTGGAGAACTCTCTCGACGCCGGCGCCACCCGGATCGAGATAGAGTTCGACGCAGGTGGTCAGGATCTGATTCGCGTCATCGACGACGGGGAAGGCATGTCGGAGGAGGACGCCCTGGCGGCGCTTCAGCGTCACGCCACGAGCAAGATCCGCTCCGAGGAGGACCTTCAGTCGATACGGACTCTCGGGTTCCGGGGCGAAGCCGTGCCGAGCATCGCCGCCGTGAGCAAGTTCGAAATCTTGACCCGGACGGCGATGGACGAAGGAGGCACTCGGGTGCGGGTCGACGGAGGCCGGATCGAGGAAGTGCGTCCGTCTGCGAGTACGGTGGGAACGACGATCACCGTGAAGGAACTCTTCTTCAACACCCCGGCCCGGCGGAAGTTCCTCAAGTCGGAAGCGACGGAAGCACGTCATCTGATCGACACCGTCAGCCAGGCCATCCTGGCCCACCCAGATGTTAGCTTCAAACTGTCGTCGGCCCGGAAGCCGAACCTCCTGTCATCCCCCGGAACGGGAAAGACATTCGACGCCATCGTCTCCGTCCTGGGGCCGTCGGTGGCCCGAGGAATGCTCCCGGTGCCCCGCAGGGGCCACCCCGAGATTGGCTATGCCGTCTCGGGTCACGTCTCGCGCCCTGACATCCATCGCGGGAGCCGTGCGGGCCTGCACATCTTCGTCAACGACCGGCCGGTACAGTCACCACAGCTCTCACGGGTGGTGGCCAACGCCTATCAGGCCTATCTGCCTCGGAATCGATGGCCCCTGGCGGTGCTGTTCATCGAAGCCGAGGCGGATCTGGTGGACGTCAATGTCCATCCCCAGAAGCTGGAGGTTCGCCTCTCCCGATCCGATCGGCTCGCCAGTCTGGTCGGCGCCGCAATCCGGGACGTCCTTGCTGGTGAGCGCCGCCCCGAGACCGTGGTGCCCGACGTGCCAGACGAACCCGTCTTCCCTTCCTCGGGAGCTGCACCAGCCTGGAGGCCTCCGGCTCGCTCCGGCACCGGTCCCCTGCCCTACATGCCCCTACCGGGCGAGGCGGGACAGAGAGCTGCCGAGAGCCTGGCATCTGCCACCGCCGCCGATGCCGCCCCTCGAGGATCTCCCTTCGACCCCGAAGGGGGAACCGATACTTCGATGCCTCTCTTCTCTCGCGGGATTCCCCAGGAGGGAGCCAACTGGGAGAACATGCATGTGATCGGCCAGGTCTTCCGGACCTTCATCGTCGGGACCTCCGGCAACCGGATTTACTTCATCGACCAGCACACAGCTCATGAGCGGGTGCTGTACGAGGGCCACGTGGATCGCCTGAGCCGGCAGGAACGGGAGGTTCAGCAGCTGCTGATACCCGTCACAGTCGATTGCCCGGGAAGGACGGAGGAGCAGCTGGAGGAGCTGGTGGAGGCATTCCAGCAGTCCGGCTTCGACTGCGGCCTCTACAGCAGTAACACGCTGGTCGTGAAGGGCGTGCCGATCATCGAGCGCGGCTTCGATGTAGCTGCCGTCGTGCAGGAGCTCCTGGAAGAGGCCGGTGGAGCCACGGGACTGGACGAACGGCTCGAGTACGTGGCTCGCACCGTCAGCTGCCGGGCGGCAGTCAAGGCTGGGGACCGGCTGTCGGACCCGGAGATGAGCCGCCTCGTGAAGGATCTGGGGGAGACCCGGAACCCCCTTCGCTGCCCCCACGGGCGTCCGGTGCTGTTACAGCTCGACGAGACACAGCTGAAGAAGCTGTTCGAGAGGAACTGGTGACATGGATCAACGCTCCCTGAAAGACTCCGTTCAGCTCTACGTCAACTTCGGAGACACGGTGGAGGTCACCGTCAACGGCGAGAAGATCGCAGGGGAGGTCAAGGACATCAACGAGCACTTCCTGATGATCAATCAGAAGGAGGGCTCCTATCTGTTGTTCTGGAAAGCCATCGACGCCGTCTGGAAATGGAAACCTCCCATCCGGGACCAGTAACCGGTGTAAAGCCGTGACCCCTCTGCTGTTCATCGTCGGCGCCACGGCGTCGGGAAAGACCGCCGTGGCCGTCGAG
>JAJFLN010000097.1 GCA_021772705.1 Candidatus Cloacimonadota bacterium
GGCAGCTGGGAGCGAGCCCAAGCAGAGGGCACGGCCCGGTACGTCCCGGCCTTGTCCGATGCCCTGGAACTGGAAGTGGCTGGCAAGAAACCGCTGGTCGTGTCCCTGGCTGAGGTGGACGAACAGGTGACGTCCAACGGAATCGTGGAGGACGACGATGCGGACCGGATACTCGTCGCCACCAAGAAGTGGGACTTCCGAAAGTGGTTCCGGGTGATCGTCCTGATCGACTTCTAGCCCCAATGCCCGTGAATCAGTGGAAGGAATGTTTGAAAACGAGGGCTCTGCCCTCGAACTCCCGCCAGGGGCCATTGGCCCCTGGGCCCCGATAAACAGGTCGAGCTAGGGGGGACTTTTCCCGATCTCTGCTGAGCGGAGGCTCGCAGACAGGAGCGAAGCGACGGTGCTAGTGTGGTGGTCCTAACGCTTCCTTCCTTATCCGTTCGTGCCGAGCTTGTCGAGGCACAGAGCGTCGTTTCGCGGACCGGCCCCTCGACAAGCTCGGGGAGTACGGTTTTATGGACAGGCAACATATGTAAAGGAAACAGCGGACCACCACACTAGTCGAGGGGGGGCCCCAGCCAGGGGCCTTCGAGACGCCTGCTCCGCAGGCTCCTCAGGCCGAACGGAAATGCAAAGGGATCTCAACCACCACGTCAGTCCGGATCAGTGGCCTGGTGTCCCAGTGGGAGTGCGAAGGTGATGCGGGCCCCGGGTCCGGAGGTGTCCTCGACCCAGATGCGGCCGCCATGGAGCTCGACCAGGCTTCGGGCGATGGCCAGGCCCAGTCCGGCGCCGCCCTTTTCGGGCTGATTCGGGGAGGGGCGTGACTTCTTGAAAGGTTCGAAGATCCGCTGCCGGTCCTCGGCGATGACGCCGGGTCCCTGGTCGGCCACGGTGAACTGAATGGAATTGTCCTCCACCTTGCAGATGAGGCTGATCGATCCGCCGGAGTCGGAGTAGCGCAGCGCGTTGGCCAGCATGTTGTTCAGGATCTGCACCATCTTGTTCTCGTCGGCGTACAGGAGAGGGAGGTTGCCGGCCACCTCCAGCTTCAGATCGATCTTCTTCTGACTGGCGATGCTGGAGTTTCTGGCTGCCAGATCTCGCAGCAGTTTGTCGATCCGGATCCGGGAAGGATAGAGTTCGATTTCGCCACGGGTAACCGTGTCACGGCCGAGCAACAGATTGATCATCCGGTCCATGAACTCGGCGTTGGCCGCGATGCGGGTGACGCTCTCGTGGTCGTCGGCCGAGAGGGCGGGATCTCGCTTCAGGAGATGACGGCAGAAGCCCGTGATGACCGAGACCGGTAGTCTGAGGTCGTGGGACACGATGTTGAGGAACTCATCCTTGCGCTTCTGCAGGGCCACGACCTTCAGGAGCGCCTCACGCAGTCGCAGCATGACTCGGATACGGGCCAGCAACTCCCGGTTCTCGAAAGGCTTGGTGACGTAGTCGTCAGCGCCGACTGAGAAGCCCTCGAGTTTGCTCTCGATGTCGGTCCTGGCCGTGAGCATGATCACGGGAAGGAAGTTGGGCTCACACCACTCCTTGAGCAGCTTGCAGATCCCGAATCCGTTGACTCCCGGCAGCATGACGTCGCAGAGGACCACCTCGGGATCGAATGCCTTCGCCGCCTCCAGGGCGCTGTCCCGATCCAGGGCGGTCTCGACCTGGTAGCCCTCGGTTTCGAGGTACTCGACCAGAACCTCGAGCATCCCGGGATCGTCGTCCACGACAAGGACCCTGTTATTGCTGGAGGAGGAATCCTCGGTTGTAGCCTCAAGCATTCTCTGCGCCTCCCTGCAGGGTGAACCGGACACGCGTGCCTGCCCCTGACTTCGAATCGAGGGTGAGGGTTCCCCCGTGGAGGTCGACGAACCGTTTGACGATCGACAGACCCAGCCCCACACCGCGACGGCCGAATTGATACTTGCCACTGGAGTGGTGTCCCACGTCGAAGCTGGCAAAGAACCGGTCGAACACTCGGGGTAGATCGTCCTCCGGGATTCCTGTTCCCGAATCGGCTACTTCGAAGACAATAAAACCCTTCTCATCGGGTTCGATCGTGACGACGATCTCCTGGCCGTCCTGGCTGAACTTGATTGCATTGGTCAATAGATTGACTAGGATGTCGGCCAGCTTGTAGCGGTCGGCCCGAACAGGCACCCCGTTGCTGCGATCCTTGATGACCAGCTTCTGCCGCCGGAGGGACAGGAACAGCTCGACCATCGAACGGGCCTCGACGAGAGCCTCGATGGGGGGGAACATGGCCCATTGCATGGTTCCGTTCTTGAAGTCGGCCTTCAGCAGCTTGAGAGTTCGCAGCACGATGTCGTTCAGGTGCCCAACGGTGCGGCGCAGGTTGGTCACCACCGGCTTCAGCTCCGGGGGAGTGGGGATGTAACTCTCGATCTCGATCAGGTGGACGTAGCCGAGGAGGACTGTCAGGGGGGTCTTCAGCTCGTGGCCCACGACCTCGATGAAGGCTGAGCGAAGACGATCGATCTCCCTGAGTTCCGCGTTGGCTGCTTGCAGCTCCGTGACGAGGCGCGCTCTCTCGGAGATCATCTCCCGCCGCTCGACGGCCTGCCTCACGGTGGTCATCAGCTCTTCCGGGTTCCAGGGCTTGGTCAAGTATCGATAGACCTGTCCCTTGTTGATGGCGTCGATGGCGGCCTGGATGTCGGCATAGCCTGTCAGGAGTATTCGGATCACCTCCGGATGGCTCACGGAGACTTCCTCGAGCATCTCCGTTCCCGAGGTGCCGGGCATCTTCTGGTCCGTCATGAGCACGTCCACGGGCTCTTCAGCCAGGATGGCCAGGGCGGCGGCGGCGTCATTGGCCGGCAGGACTCGGTAGGTGCGGCGAAACAGGGCCACCAGGGAGCTGGTGATCTCCTTCTCGTCGTCCACGACGAGCAGCGTCTTTCGGTCGGTTCCTGTCATTCGGGGTGCGGCTCCCCCCCCGCCGAGGCACAGTATCTCATGCAAACCGTGTGGGGCGCCCATTCCCGGTGGAGTCGGACGCAGCCGTCCTCCATTCATGGTTCGCTGGATTCCGCGGCCAGGTTTGGACACCGTTCGCCCTACTATGGATGCGGGCATCCATAGTAGGACGAACGGGTTGGGAAGACTCGGCCATTCAGTCGTCCTGGATGCGGGCATCCATAGTGGGGCGAACGGGAAGAAGTTTGTCCCAGCGCAAGATAACGAGAAAGCTGCACTCATGAGAGTCATTGGATCTTCTTGAAATCCTCCTTCCGCAGACCCAGGTCCTTCATCTTCTCGTACAGACTCCGTCGGGTGATGCCGCACTTCTCCGCCACGAGGGAGACATTTCCGTGGTAGCGGCCAAGCATCTCCGAGATGTAGTCCAACTCCAGCTTCTGCAAGACCTTCTGAGACAACTCCTTCAAGGGCAGGTCGTACTCCCAGGCCGGAGCGCCTGCTTCTGAACTCACCGGTGCCCGAACGGGAGCGCTGGGCAGATCTATCCGTTCCAGGGTGGAGCCCCGGCCCAGGATGACGGCTCGTTCGATGACGTTCTCCAGTTCCCGGACGTTTCCTGGCCAGTCGTGTTCTTTCAGGCAGCCCATGGCCTCGGGAGAGATGGCCTCGAACTCCTTTCCGGAGGAGTCACTGAAGGAGCGGAGAAAATGGTAAGCCAGCAGGGGGATGTCCTCTCGGCGCTCCCGCAAGGCGGGCAGATGGATGGGAATCACGTTGAGTCGATAGAACAGGTCTTCTCTGAATTCCTTCTTCTGGACGGCCAGGGTGAGATCCACATTGGTGGCGGTCATGATCCTCACGTCGACCTTCAGAGTCCGTTCTCCACCCAGCTTCTCGAACTCGCCCTCCTGCAGCACCCTGAGGAGCTTGGCTTGAACCGTTAGGGGCAAGTTGCCGATCTCATCGAGGAAGAGGGAACCGCCCCGGGCCAGCTCGAAACGTCCCTCCCGGGAGCGAACGGCGCCGGTGAAGGCCCCCTTTTCATGACCGAAGAGCTCGCTCTCCAGGAGAGTCTCGGGCAGGGCGCCACAGTTGACCTGGATGAAGGGCTGGGTTCGACGTTGGCTCTGGTAGTGGATTGCCCTGGCGACCAGTCCCTTACCTGTGCCTGTCTCCCCCAGGATAAGCACCGTCGCATCGGACTCGGCCACGGCTTCTATGAGGCTGCGAACCTCGTCGAGACGGGAACTCTTGCCGATCATCACTCCGGGGGAGAACTTCTCGCCCACTTCCTTCTGGAGTCGTGTCAGCTCCTTCTCTGTCCTCGACCGTTCCGCGGCCTGCCGGACGAGCAGGCGAACCTCGTCGAAGTTGAGGGGCTTGGTCAGATAGTTGTAGGCGCCTCGCCGCATGGTCTCCACGGCCATCTTCACGGAGCCGAAGGCGGTGACCATGATGATGGGCGTCCGGTAGCCCCTCTTCCGGGCGATGGTGATGAACTCCAGGCCGTCCATCTGCGGCATCTTGTAGTCCACCAGGACACAGTCATAGGGCTGGGCGTCGAGCCGCTCGAGTCCGGCGATGGCCGTACTGGCCACGTCGACCTCGTATCCGTCCTCCCGGAGGATCTTGCGCGTCACCTTCAGGGCCCCCGGCTCGTCATCAATGAGGAGAATCCTGGCTGGAGGGTTGTTCATGAGCCGATGACCTTCGTACCCTTGCGCTGGACTCTGGCGCCGAGGTTGCCTGACCTTGAGCTGGAGGGATGATCGTATGCTGGCAGGCGAATCGAGAAGCAAGTCCCTTCTGTCTCACTGCTGGTGAGCTCGATGGTCCCACCGACGGCTTTGACGATCCGGTTCACGACGTAGAGCCCCAGGCCCGTGCCTGTGTCCCGGGTGGTGTAGAACGGTTCCAGAGCATGGGCCTGGGTCTCGGGGTCCATTCCCTGGCCCGTGTCCTTGACGATGAGCAAGACCCCGTGCCCGTCGTTGGATGCCGCCAGGGTCAACACTCCTTGCCCCGCCATGGCACGCAGGGCGTTCTCCACCAGGTTCTCCAGGATCTGTCGCATCTGGTAGGCCTCGACCGCCACAGGACGCAGGTCCGGCGCGATCTCATACTGGAGCTTCAGGTGGCGCTCTTCCTCGGGGCCAGCCAGGTTGCTGGCCGTGGCACGGATCAGCTGTGGCAGCTCCGTCGCCTCCCGGGAAGGTGCCAGGGGGTGGCTG
>JAJFLN010000098.1 GCA_021772705.1 Candidatus Cloacimonadota bacterium
AAACGACAATCCCTTCTCAGAGAGCCAATTCAAAACCGTGAAGTCCCATCCGACCTTCCCCAAGCGGTTTGGCTGCTACGAAGATGCTCACCCGCTTTGCGCACGCTGCTATAAGAAGCTGGCCGCCACCCCTTCTTGCCCGCGACTTTGAGGGCGCGCTGATGGATGGTTGCCACGGGGAGGTGGTTTAAGTAGAGCGAGGCTTTCTCCGAGTTCTACCAGTTGCTGATTGATTCTTCGAGTGCCAGACTCAGGTCTTGGGGCTCTCTGAAGACCCGAAGGTGGGGTCTAGGGCGCAATGGAACGTAAAACCCTGTTAAGGGCCCTGTTTTGTTCTGGTCGCGAGACTGCTGATGCCCTCTCGAACGAACGATTACTCTGCAAGTTGAGCCACCAACATGGATTTGCGCACTTCCAATACTCGGACTTGTTCTTTCATAGATTTCAGCTCACGGTTGACTTGGGCCAGCTCTGTCTTTGCTCGTCGCTGCTTCAAATAGTTGGGCCCCCGTTTATCCGAAACAAATGCCTCGACTTCGCGGCGGAGTAGTCGAAGATAAGGGTTGCCATGGACGTGGTTCTCACGATAGTCCAGCTTACCGAGCCGAATTCCGTCAATAATTTCCTCTTGAGTTAGACCGAACTCCTTGCGCGCGGTCTTGTCGCTGAGCGTTGCGCCTTTCTGGTTCCATTCTGAACTCATGATCGAGTCTTCGAAGACCAATCTCTCATCCCCGCCCGCTGCGCCCTGGTCCTACCCAGTCAAGCGTCTTCGTCGTCGGGATTTCGTAGCGGTCGTAGCTCACCCCGAGTGACTATGTCGGGGACCGCGAAAGAGTAGCGGCCCAGCAGATTTATGTGCTCATGAACGAAGGGTGACAAGCGCGCAACATCCTCGTCCAGTACCGGGTACCCCTCTCGTTTCAACTGGGCCAGAGCAGCGTCCATATAGATTGTATTCCACAACACGATGATATTGACCACAAGGCCGAGAGCCCCCAGTTGGTCCTCCTGTCCTTCTCTGTACCGTTGGCGTAACTCACCTCGTTTACCGTGGAAGATGTCACGGGCCAATGCGTGGCGACCTTCGGTGCGATTTAGTTGAAGCAAGATGGCTCGACGTCGGCTCTCGTCATCAATGTAATTCAGAGTATGGAGTGTCTTTTCTATCCGACCAAGCTCAGCCACCGCCTGAGCAAGTTGGGTAGGACGATCACCTACCTGTAAGGTGCGCATGATTCCGGTTGCCGGCACTCGACCAAGTTTGAGAGAGCCAGCCAGACGCAAAAGGTCGTCCCAGTTTTTCTCAATTTTCCGAAGAGAGAGGCGGTGTCGTGCGATCACGTTGAGCTTACCGTAGTCGGCGGCCGGGTCGATACGCCAAAAACGCGTACCCCCAATGTCTGCCAATCGAGGACTGAAGCGATAGCCAAGCAGTCGGAATAGTCCGAAAACAACATCGCTGTAGGCACCGGTGTCGGTCATGATCTTCGTCGGTTGAAGTTCAGTCTGCTGCTCCAGAACGACAGCGAGCAGCACCAGGCTGTCGCGCAATGTGCCGGGCACGGTGATGCCGTTCAGGCCCGAACATTGGTCAGACATAAGGTTGTACCAAGTGACGCCTCGGCCAAAACCGAAGTATTTGGGATTGGGACCAGCGTGTACAGTGCGAACTGGTACGACAAAGCGCATCCCATCGGCCGACGCCACTTCACCCCCACCCAGGGCGTGTGCCAACCCCACTTGATTTTGCGCGGCTACCAGTATGGCGTTGGCAAGAATGATGGTATCATCGCGCAGGTAATTCTGATCAACCCAGGCTAGCCGCTCCCGCCGTAATGCTTGGACATCACGACGAATCAAAGGTTCTGGGCCAGTATTACAGGCCTCGGCCAACAGCACTGCACATAGACTGGTAGCCAGGTCTTGTGCCTTGGCAGTACGCTCGGTGAGATGGGTGAAGGCGTCGGTGAAGCCCGTGCGAGCGGAAATCTCCAGCAAGATTTCTGGAAGATCGACCTCTGGAAGTCTGCTCGATACCGCCTTCCGTAGCGCACTCAATGACTCAGTTTCCTCTAGCTTATCTAACGGGCTCAAGACCATTTCCTTTTTACCTCCGACAGTCTCAAATCGAACTGCCGGGTTGCTGGCCAGGCGCTCAGAAACGGCGCGGTATGTCCGATCCAACTCTGCGCTCAGTGCGGCCAAAGCCGGTGTCGATTCGGGAGACAGCCCGAGGCTACGGCAGATAATAGGACGCGTGGTTTCCCATTCCGCGCCAGTCAGTAGCCCGACGCGGGGGTCCCCATATCGCCAGCTTGGACTGACGAAGACATCACGGCGACGTAACGCCTTGCGAAGGCCATCCAACACACAGAACATGTAAGCTTGGGGATCGATGCTGCCATCCTCTCGAAAAACATGGCGTTCCCAAGGCCTGGTCACAATATCTCGTGGAACCTCAGGGGATAGCTTGGCACGTTTTTTCTCCTGCATTTTGAGCCACTCAAAACCAGCAACGACGGCTTTCCCCGCTGGATTGGCGTCGAACCGGATGTGTTGTAGCAAAGTTGGCAAAAAAGTCCTTATGGACCTATACCGTGCGGCCAACTCGGAAAAATATACGTCGTCTGGCGGTCGTACCAAAGCCTCTACCCTCGCTACCGCTTCGGTCAAAACCTTATGCGGAGTCTTCGCGAATAGCCTCCGACGCAGAGCGCTATCTTCAATTTTCAAGTCGAGAACGATTTTGAGAGCCGATGCCAATAAGGTCGCAGACCGATCCAAGTCCTTAATCCCCCGTAGCCGCGCCTTTTTATCTGCCTTGACAGCGTCGTTGAAGAATTCGTGGAGCAACATGTCGAGCACTTCAATGACGTCGTCTTGAGCAGTTGCCTCCAAACAGTGAATGAAGGCTACCAGAGTGGCCAATCGACGTACCCCAGGTAAACGACTGATGGCGGTGACTCTTGCGGTACCAGCAAAGCGGGCGAGCGCAGCTAACCGGCTGGAGGGAATGCCGGTCTTAGGTAACTCTATTCCCAAATCTCGAACGGTTTGTAGGCGGCGGATTGTACGGACAAGAGCGGGTCCACTCACCCTCACAGGGCCGGTTCGCAGCTTGTCGAGCCACGAACTCCGACCTTCAGGCGACACTTTCAGCAAGTCTTCCAGGCGGTTCTTTTGTTGATCCGTGACATCACGTACAAGAAGCTTCCACAGCCGGCTTTCCACTCGGCTGCGCAAGCGTGCCACAAAGCGTTCGAGGGATGTGGCTCCTGGTAGAATCACTTTGTGAGCCAACATCCAGGTCGTCGCACGATCAAACAGGACGCCGGATTGCTCGGTGCCGGTCCAACAAAGGGCATAGAGCCAACGGCTCAAGCGGAAACCGATAATAGGGTCAGTCCAATCACGAAAGCCATATCTCTCGCGGATTTCCGCCGTGTGTTTCCACCGCTGGTCTCCAGTGCGGTAGTCGTGAAGTCTATCGAGATTCCCGACCCCCAACTGCCTTATTAGTGTTTGGAGAACGGCGCTTGGCACTGCCACAGGGTCTTCGAGAAATGTGCCGAGAAAACGTACGGTTGTCAGCTGCAGCGCGAAGCCGAGCCGGTTGTGGACACCCCGCTTGACACCGATCACGGCGTGGTCAGCGTCATCTAGATAGAAATAGCGGGTCAACTCATCGAAACTTGGTTCTCCGAGGTATTGGCCGTAGTTGGAGCGTTGCTCAGGTGTTAGAAACTGGACGGGCATTTAATCACCTGACCCTTGCACAAACGTACGTTTGTGCAACGATGATCGAGAGACCGCTAAAAGGGGTGTTAGTCATTGCATAAACCTATTGCAAAATGGTATAGTTCTGCAACAGGTTTATGCAACAATGTTTATCGGATATGCACGGGTTTCAACCCAGGATCAAGACTCGGCCGCACAGATTTCCGCCCTAGAAAGTTCGGGGTGTGAACTCATCTTTCAGGAAAAGGCCTCGGGTGGTCGTTGGGACAGACCCGAGCTACATCGGCTAATAGGACAACTACGTAAAGACGACGTGGTGGTCGTCTGGAAGCTTGACCGCCTGTCACGTTCTCTCAAGGACGTACTCATGCTAATGGAGCAGATAAACCAAGCTGGGGCTGGCTTCCGTAGCTTGACTGAGGCGATTGATACCACCTCGCCGGGTGGCCGCATGATGATGCAAATCGTAGGAAGCTTCGCTGAATTCGAGCGAGAGATGTTGCGCGAACGAACCCGCAATGGTCTGAACGCGGCTCGCAAACAAGGTCGTGTTGGTGGTCGTCGGCCCAAACTCACACCTGATCAACAGCGAGAAATTGTGCAGTTGGTCACTTCGGAACAGAAGACTGCAGCAGATGCCGCCAGGTTATTCAAAGTTAGCCCATCCACGGTTTCACGTCTCCTACAGAGAGCCAAACAGGGCCCTTAACAGGGTTTTACGTTCCGTTGCGCCCTAAACCCC
>JAJFLN010000099.1 GCA_021772705.1 Candidatus Cloacimonadota bacterium
TCCCGCCGTGGCCCTGAACCTGGGAGACTCCGGACCCGACGACAACTACGACCCGATCTCGAACTTCCCCCCCAATCAGTTCGGCGCCAACGACAACCTGTTCTTCATCTCACTCAAGAGCCCGGAGGTCTCCGATGCCGGCACTGGCGTCCCCGTCCCGGTACCGCCCTTCGTCGATCCCGGGACTCCCGATCGGCTGCGCCTGAGCGGCACGGCGACGGACATCAACACCAACGTGGCCCGGGTGGAAGCCGGCGGCGCTGGAGTTCCCACCATCTCGATCTCCAGCTTCGCAGCCTCCACGGCTGTCACCTTCGTGTTCGATCCCAACAACACCACCGGTGTGGACGTCTCCAACCTGGAGGAGGGTCTGCCCAGCCTGGTGACAGTGACGGCATTCAACGCCTCGGGACAGAGCGGAGTCACCTCGTCGATCCTGGTGTTCCGGGACGTCATCCCCGCCCGGAGGCCGATCATAGATTTCCCTCCTCAGCAACCCTTCTTCACGGGACAGACGACGATGCGCCTCGAGGGCAGAGCCGAGCCGGGCGCCCTGGTGGCGGTTCTGACTCCCCCCTCGACGGGCACCTTCGTTCTGCCCGTCCCCCGCACCACACCGACCCGGATTCCCAGGCGAGATTCTCAGTTCAACTCCCTGGCGCCCAACGCACAGACCACCGTGGCAGCCCCCAACGGTACCTGGGCATTCCCGAGCCTGAACATCTCGACGGTGGCGACCGGCGTGACCCAGCCCACGACGATCCTGATCCAGGCCGTGGACACATTCGACAACACGGACCCGGCGGAGTCCGTCGAGCCCTTCGAGATCTTCCGGCAGGACGTTCCGGGTGACATCATCGACATCACCCTGGACCCGTTCCCCAACGGCAGGAACGTCTCCCTGTTCCCGACACCTCCAGTCACTCCCGTCTTCGTCGCCCTCGAGGTCCTGACGTTCCGAGTCACCTACAACACCTTGCTGACGGCGGCGCCCACCATGGGCATTCGCCAGTTCGCCTCCCAGATACGAGACGCCATCCTGCTGACAGGCCAGCCCTCCTCGGAGAATCCAACTTCCACCCTGGTCTATCGCTTCGAGATCTCCAACGTCCGGAACGACTTCGACGGCCGGGTGGACCTGAACTTCAGCGGCGGCCGGGACATCTTCGGTCGGGTTCCGAATCCGACCCCTGTGGCCCAGGCATTCAACGTCGACAGCGTGGCGCCGCAGCTCACCGTGACCGGACCCGAAGCATTCCTGCCTCCCACAGGAGCCCAGATATCCACGGCCACGACCTTCGCCGCTGATCTGACTGATCCGACCGCCTCCAACGGCAGCGGCACGGCGTCAGGAATCAACGCCACGGCCAGCCGGCTACGGCTCTTCGGCCCCCTGGAACGAATCCCTGCATCGGAGGTACCTCTCAGGCCCGTGACGGCGACAGCGCCCTTCGACGTGGCCGCCGAGCCCGTGACCCCCCTGACGACGGACGGGACCTACGAGATCCGCATCGAAGCGGAGGACCGGGTCGTCAATCAGTCGGTCTTCATCAGCAACTTCATCCTAGACACGGAGGCGATACCCACCCCCCTGGTGAGTTGCAACCCCGCCGACGGCAGCATCGTCAGGGAACTGCCGCTGTTCGGTACGGACTCCGCCGTGTTCACCACCATCGACAATGTCCGGGTGGCCTTGCCTCCGCCTTCGACGCCCACCACTCCGGTCAGCACAGCCCGGTTCCTGAATCCCAATGGCCAGTCGATCGGCGCCGGGCTGGAGACGACGGGGGATCGGACCCTGGTCATTCCCGTCAGCCCCCCTCTGGCTGTCAACGGCTCGGCCGACGGCATCTACAGCATCGAAGTCGAGCCCGTGGATCAGGCCGGCAACCGCAGCGCCACCGTGACCTGCACGTTCAACTTCGATACCACTCCCCCGATCATCCTGGATATCTTCCCCCCGGAGTTCTCGGCCATCAAGTTCCCGCTCCGGGAGATTCGAGCCCGGGTCGCCGACGGCATTCCCCTGGTGGCGAACCCCTTCCCCCCCAGCCCGTCGGGCCTCAGCCTGGACGGCAGCAGCATTCGAGTTCGACTCCTGGAGCCGTCGTTCCCCAACGAGTCCCAGAGAGGAGTCCTCCTGGACGCCCAGTATGACCTGAGGAGCGAGGACGGCTCCACCCTGGGCACCCTGCCGATCGAGGTGCTGGCCCTGGAGATCCTGGAGGCCTCCACGGGACAGACCCGGCCCCTGACCGATGACGGCACGGAAGACGGCCTCTACGCGGTGGAAGTGAGCATCGTCGACAGGGCCGGCAACCGTACGGAAGTGACCAGCAGCTTCACCTACGACTCCCAGTCCCCTCAGGTATCGCTGGATGACTTCCCGGAGGGGTCCTTCCTGGCGGACAGTAACTTCACCCTCCGAGGAACTCTCTTCGACCGAGGGCCCGCTGGCTTCGACCGAGGCGGTACAGCAGGGACCTTCGTGAACCGCTCCGTCCAGATCCGTCTGGAGGGAATCGAGTCCAACGGGACCGGCGTCACGACGGCGGCGCCCTTCTTCGACTTCACCGATGCGTCCACCGTGACGGCCGTGGCCGGAAGCGATCCGACCACACCGGCAACGGACGTGGCCCGGTGGGAGTTCTCCGCCGCCATCCCCCAGGAAGCTCGCCGGGCCCGGCTACTCATCCGGGCAATGGACCGGGCTGGCAACCTGAGCGTCATCACCCGGGAGATCTCCGTCAGGCCAGAGCTCTTGCCCCCCCCGGAGCTTCTGGACCCACCGGACAACGCCACCTTCCCTCAGGACACGGTCTCCTTCCGCTGGAAGGGTGTCGACCAGGCCCGGCTCTACGAGCTGGAGCTGCGCCGGATCGATCCGGCGACGCCGAGCCAGCCGGCGAACCTGTTCACCGAGCACCCCCAGGTGACCACGGGACCGATCGATCTGGTCCAGTTCCTGGCCTCCGCCGGAGCCACCCTGGAGACCTCCAGGGACAATCAATTCGAGTGGCGGGTCCGGTCCATCGACGTGACCCAGGTCAACACGGGCGGCTTCTCCCAGCCCTTCCGGTTCCGGGTGGACCAGCAGGTCCCGACCGTCCTGGACACCCGCTTCGCTGGCCAGTCAGGCTCGACCAATCCAGTGGTGGGCTCCGGAACGATTCCCGTTCGCATCGACCTGTCCGACAGCTCGGGCATCGACGTGACACAGCCCCTGACAGTGCGGTTCCAAACCGAGGACCTGTCCATTCCCCAGCAGGCCGTGAAGCCGACCAGCTTTACGACCTCCACGACCGGAGCCGTCTGGGAGGGATTCTTCCGGCTCCCGATCCCGAAGGAGACCCGGGACGTGAACGGCCAGGCTGTACTGGAGATCCTCAACGGCCGCGATCGGGCGGGCAACCCTCTGGCGACCACCACCGTACCGTTCCAGATCAATCTCGGACCGGCCTTCGATGCCCGGGCGTTTCCGAATCCCGTGGAGCCCAGAGAGCTGCTCCTGGTCGTCCGATCCTTTCCGAACGGGAGGCTCGCCACGGGAACCACGATTCCCGCGTCTCCCACAAGCGTCAGTCAGATCCTCTCGGTCATCGAGAGCCTCGCAGATCCCGCCGGCCTCTCCCTGGCGACAACGCCGACGGTGCAGGTCGGCCAGCAAGGTGCCAACGTGCTGACCACTCTCAACGTGATCCCCGTTCAGGGCGCTGCCGTGGCCAACTCGGCCTTCGCCTCTTCCCTGACCATCAGTCCCAAGCTCATAGGTGTCCTGGACTTCAAGGTCACCGGGACGGACGGTCAGAGCCGGACCGCGACTCGCAACTTCACACTCAACGTCGCCTACGTCCTGGCCAACTCCAGGGTCCGCTTTCAGTCAGCGAAGGACCCGGCCACCCTCGACTTCCCTCCCGGATCCGTCAGCGCCGACACACCGGTCTACTGGCTTGCAGCCGAGAACAGTCTTGGGGGGCCGGCCCGGGCGGCCAAGTCCGGTGAAGCCGGTGGAAACGGTCTGGTGATGGTCCGGGAACTGGGCGCCATCGTGACGAGCGGCTCCCCATTCTTGAAGCCGATCAAGTTGACCGTCGAGCTTCCCGGGAAGGGAGCACCGTATCCGAGGGGCCTCCAGCGCGACCCAGAGAGCCAGAAGGCCCGTAGGTATCCGGATGGCGAAACAGGCAAGTCCCGCCTCGGACTGTACCGGCACGAGGGAGGGCGCTGGCATCCCGTGATCGGCAAGTTGACGGGATCAACCTTCACTGCAGAATTGAAGAAGCTGGGCCGGCTGGCTCTGATGGAGGACCGCCTCGGCCCTGACGCGGCCGAGCCTCGCCTCGAACCCCGAGGCATCGATGGCCCCTCGTTCCGATCCGTCCTGTCCGATCTGGGCAGCGGCATCGACCCGGCAGGAGCGGCTTTCGAGATCGACAGCCAGGTCTATCCCGCCGAGTTCGACACCGCCACGGAAGAGGCAGTGCTCGTCGTGCCCAGGGAGATCGAACCGGGAGAACATCAAGTCCGGTCCATGGCTACGGATCGGTCAGGCAATGCCGGCAAGAGTTCTGTCGTGACACGTTACGTCTCTGGATACACGGGATTGGGCGAGGTCCTGGCAGTGCCGAACCCGGCCCGCCGATCGCCGGCCATGATCCGGTACCGTCTCCAGGGCCCCGCGGATTCCGTGAAGGTGAAGATCTACGACATCGCCGGTGACGTGGTGGCCCGCATCGACGGACCCACGGCTGCAGGGCTTCAGCGAGTCGACTGGTACCTGGATGGCGCCGCCAACGGCGTCTATCTCTTCCGGGTCGAGGCCCGTGGCGCCGGCAGGAAAGATCGACGCAAGGGCAAGCTGGTAGTTCTCCGGTAGAGGATGATTCCCGATGAAGATGATGACCTACGACATGAGATGGACCGTGCTTCTGGCGCTGGCTCTGTTGCTGCCGGGATACTGCTTCGGCGCGATCAACACCATCACCTTCCCGGCGACGGTGTTCCAGCCTGACGAGGGCCCCCAGCCACCTCTGCCGACGGCTCCCCTGGCTGCCTCCCAGGCCATCCTGACATTCAATCTCGATGCCACGGCTGGCAGCTACCGGGCCACGGTCAAATCCGCGACCAACGCAAACCGGATCGTGGCAACCCGGGAGTTCACCCGCACCGCAGGCGCCGGAGACGTTCGTCCCGTGGAGGTCACGGTCCCCCTTGATGAGGGTACGAACCGCTTCGTCGTGACCGTCCAGGATCAGGATGTCGGCTCCGCCAGCAGGACGTCGCAGCCCTCGCCCCAGATCATTCGGGACCTGAAGACAACGGTCCAGAAGATCGTCCTCGACGCGATCCAGCCACCGACCCGGTCCACCAACGCCACGGAGGCCGTCCTGGAGTTCACCCTCAACGGCACGGCGTCGGAGTATCAGATCGACGTGATCCGCAACGCCGCCGCTGCAACGACGTTCACCACGAATCGAGTCGGCGTGGGCAGAGTTACCGTTCCCCTGCTGCTCAACACGGCCAACGATTTCCTCCTCCGGGCGACGGCCAATGACACCCTGGCCATCGGCGCCCAGAGGAGTTCGAACATCATCAGCATCACTCAGGACGGCACAGCCCCGACCCTGGCCAACGTCTCGATCTTCCCGGGCCCCACGACGGACAACGCCGTGATCAATGTCATCGGTGAAACGGAACCCTTCTCCCGGGTGTCCGTCGACAATGTCAACGGTCAGGTCGCCGTGGTCGAGTCCGATCTGTCTGGCAGCTTCATCGTCATCGGTCTGCGCCTGCCCCTGGTGCCGCCGGGACCGACGACGACCAACTTCACGGTCATTGCCACGGATCAGGCAGGCAACCGCTCGACGCCGACGGTCATTCCCATCACCCGTACCGCCGCGGACCCCCGGTTCGAGTTCCTGGAGCTGACTCCCCCCAGCGGCAGCGTGGTCAAGCCAGGCACACCGATTCACGTCCGGGGCTCCGTCGGAGAGCGATCCGGCCCCTTCGACGTCCGGTTCTTCATTCGATCCACCACGGGCTCCTTTCAGGTGGAGGAGCGCCTCACGAATCTGGCCGCCGGCGCCGCATTCGAGAAGGACTTCCACCTGACGGCAAACACGGCGAACCCAGATGGAAACATCATTTACTCCGTCGAGGCCATCGTCTCGTCCACGGCCGGAGCCTCGGCGCGACAGCTCGTGGGAGAGGTCACCTTCGACGCCCAGGACCCGCCTCCGCCGGAGTTCGAGTCCCGCCTGGATCCCATCGTGGTGACCAACTCCCCAAAGATAACCGCCGGAGGGGCAGCAGAGGAACTGTCCACCATCGTCTTCAACGCGTTCCCGGGCGTCGGGATCTCACCGTCAACCCGAATTCCAGTGGAGTCCACGCCGATCATCCAGGGCGGCGAGTTCCGGAGCGTCATCGACCTGTCGGCCCTGATTGATGGGTTCTACTCCGTCAGGGCCACCACGGTGGCAACGTCGGGACGGTTCGGCTCCCTCTCGTCGAGCCGGGAACTCCGATTCCAGCGGGACACCACATCACCCTCGGTCCAGAGCGTCACCATCAACGGACGGCAGTCGAGCGGGACCCGGAAGGAGTTCTTCGGAGGCAGTCAGTTTGTCACGCTCCGGGTCCGGTACTCGGAACCCATGGGAGCGGCCCCGGAGGTCTTCGTGACGCAGCGCGGCAACTTCGCCCTCCCGGCGGCGCTGACGGCCACGGTCCTGCCTGGCCTCATCTTCGAGTACACCTACGTCACCCTGCCCAACCGGGAATTCAACGGCCCGGCTGAGGTGGTGATCACCGGCGGTCAGGACCTGGCGGGAAACCCTCTGGATCCCGAGGTCCGTCTTCCGAATCTGTTCTTCGTCGACACCCGGCCGCCGGTCGTCGATCCATCCAATACCCGCCCCGCCCCGGGCTCCGTCGTCTCCTCCGCGCCGGCGCCTATCTTCATCACCATCCTGGAGGATCCGAACAGCGCCGAACCGGCCTCTGGCGTGGACATCGAGGCCACCACGGTGCGGGCCTTCGGTCCCCTGGAGACAGACCCGGTCCTGGAACGGACCGGTTTCACCAACATCTTCTCTCCCCAGTCGGTCACCTTCCAGTTCGACCCGGGTCAGTTCGTCACCCAGGGCACCTACCAGCTTCGAGTCACCCTGCGGGACAACGCGGGCAACACGGATACGGTCAACCTGATCTACAAGCTCGACAGGGATCCGATCAGCCCCGTGTTCCTGGCATCCTCCGACCCGCCCGACGGCGCTGTGATTAACGGCGGCAATATCCCCACTGACAGCCGAGGCCGCACGGTTCTCAGCGCCGTGCTCTCGTCGATCACAACGCCGGAGCTGGACCTGGAGGGCTCCCGGTTCACCCTGGAACAGGCCTGCCCTGCCGTCAGGTCCATCTCCACCACCATCGAGACCAGCCCACCGGACCGGTTGGATCTGGTCCTCGGCACTCCCCTCGCCACTGATGGCAGCTCCGACGGCCAGTACATCATGCGAATCTTCCCCCGGGACACAGCGGGAAACGAGACATCCGGAATCCTGAGGAGCTTCGTGGTCGACACAGCCCGGCCCTCAGTTCAAGACGGGAACCTGATCGAGCTGGGGGGATTCGGAAACACGGCGGAGGACTCCTTCGCTCCCGCCAGAGGGCAGCTGGTGACGGGGCCCCTGACAGCGATTCGATCCGTCATCGTCGACGGCGTGGCCAGCAGCGGCTACCCCGGTTCGGGAGTGAACACCTCGCTCACCACGGGGGCGACGGTGATCATGACCCTCATCGAGAACCACAGGTCCACGTCCCCGGCGCTGCCCGTCGGTTCGTCGACGACCAACAGCGCCTTGCTTCAGAGCAATCTGGTCTTCCGGGACGTCATGCCCCCTGTTGCCTCCCCTTGCTTCACGGGCCCGAAGCGGGCCACGGTCCTGCTAGAGCTTCGGATCGACCCGGCCACGGGACGGCCCATGGGCCTCACCACGGGAGGCGACTTCGACGGGCGATACCAGATCCGGGTCACCCCGGCAGACAAGGCTGGCAACAGCGGAAACGTGGGTCTCTCGGAGTTCATCTTCGACAGCGTTCCCCCACCGGTCCTCACGGTTCAGGGACTGGACAGCACCGACGTCTTCACAGGCAGGAAGCTTACCCTGGAAGGCACGACCGCCGACAACGACAAGACTCCCAGGGACCACGGCCAGGGCATCGCTCGTGTGGAGGTCACCCTCTACCGAGCCGACGCATCCTTCGTGACCACCGGAGCCCCGCTGCTGGAAACCACCACCACGACCCTGGCGCCGAACGTCGAACTGGTGCAGGCCGAGACCGAGATCCACTGGCTCCTGGACCGGGTCATCCCCAGTTACAACGGCAACGCGGTCCTGCAGATTGCCGCCGTCGACAGGGCGGGAAACCGGACACTCCTGACCCGGCAGTTCGTCATCCAGAACCTGCCCCTGGAGAAGCCTGTTCTGAGCTCACCGCCCCTTGGGAGCTCCACATCGGGACCGATCATCGACTTCCGGTGGACACAGGTCCCGGGCGCCAGCGGCTACCTGATGACCCTGACCAATCCGGAAGGCAACCGGATCACCCGGACCACGGATCGAGCCACCCCGACGGTTCGCCTGAACCTGGACGCGCTCATCGAGGGCCGATACTCCTGGACTGTCCAGGGACTGGACTCCGCCGGCAAGGGCGGCGACCCGGCGCTGAACTTCACGTTCCGTCTCGACGTAACGGCCCCGGCGGTGAACGAGATCTTCTCCTATGACGCCACGGTGCCCGACGCCCAGGGAGGCACGATCCTGAACGGCCAAATCCGGATCGGCCTGCGATTCAGCGAGGAGATGGACCGGGACAACCCGCCAGAAGTATTCCTCCGTCCCGCCAACACCAACCTGGACAGGGTGGCCGTCTCCCAGATCAGCTACGACGAATCGGTCTGGCGAGGCCTGGTAGACATCCAGCCCGATGCAGCCGGTGCCGACTTCAATGGCACGGCCCTCATCGAGGCCTCCGGGGCGCGGGACCTGGCCGGCAACCTGATGCCCGTGACCAGCTCGGCCTTCGAGGTCGATATCGGACCCTACTGGGACGTCCGGGCCTTCGCCAATCCCATAGCCCGTAACGAGATCATCTTCCACGTCAAGGCGTTGACCCAAAGCGGGGGAGTGCCGGAGCAGGTCGAATCCCACCCCTTGCTGCTAGTCACCCAGCCAGGCCGCCAGCCGATTTCGGTGAAAACGAACCGGAGAACCGACTCCGTCTTCTCGGGAGTCTACGTGGTCAATCAGGCCTTCTCGGGGGAAGCGAGGCTGGCCATCACCGGCGCCGACACCCGGGGCAACACCTCCACACGTCTGATCGATTTCTCCATCAGCGCCATCGTGGCGGCCAACCGCAACAAGATCAGCCTGCCATCCAAGGCAGGACAGCTCGACCTGCCGCCGGATTCCCTGGAGTCAGACGGCACCGTTCTCGCCTTCGGCGGCGACGTGGCCTCCAGCCTCAGCGACGACGATCCTCGAGTCATGGAGGAGGCGGCGGCCTCCCGGGCCGGCCTGGTCAGAATTGCCTCCATCGCCTCCTTCCTGCCGGCCGACGTGCCCCTGGGGGAGCCTGGGGAGATCGCCGTCCAGTTCAGCCGGTTCGCCGGTTCCAGGCACCACCCCCCGGATTCGCTGGGCCTCTACGCCCTGGAGAAGGACCGCTATCGGTTCCTTTCGGGACGGCGGGAGGGAGATCGACTCACCGGCCAACTGGACCGCCTGGCCAGGGTGGTTCTCATGGCGGATCGGCAGGCGCCGACCGTGAGTCGTGTCGACGCGTCCCTCCCCGGTCAACCTATCGAAATGGAGGAGGCAGGCGCGGCCCTGCAGTTCGCCGTCGACGATCAGGGAAGCGGTCTCCAGACCCGCAGCTTCGCCGCCACCATCGACGGGGAAGCTGCGGACACGGAGTTCGATCCCGAGAACGGAGAGCTCTCTGTTCAGAGCCGGAGACGGCTGACCGAAGGCGAGCATGCCGTGGAAGTGGAGGCCCGGGATCGGGCAGGCAACAAGACCCTGGAGCGATTCGCGGCCCACGCGCCGGGTCACGCGGCCATCCTGGAGGCCATCGCCTATCCTAATCCTGCCCGCTTCAGCTCCGCCATCCGCTACCGTCTCTCCGCCGCCGGCGCCTCGGCTCGAGTCCGGATCCACGACGTCTCGGGAGATCGGGTCTACTCTGTCTCGGGACCCGCCACCCGGGGAGTCAACCGAGTCGACTGGCCCCTCATCGACCGGGACGGTTCTCCCGTAGCCAGCGGGATCTATTTCGCCCGCATCAAGGTGGACACGCCGGGCGGCCCCTCGCCGAGGGCCACCATCAAGATCGCCGTACTGCGATAGGCCCTGCGCCAGAGAACGCCACCAGTCTGGTGATTCCAGCGGCGGCCTGATTTTTACACAGAGAGCACAGGGACACAGCGCAGACGATATGGCCGCCCGCTCCAAACAGGGATACGGTTTGCCGGTCATCTGTACACCGGATGAACTCCTGGAGGACTGAGCCATGGCCAAGCAGTTTTCCCGAGATCCGATAGTAGATGAAGTTCTTCGCATTCGAGCTGAGTATTGCGAGGAGTTTAACCACGACCTCAAAGCTATAGTAGAGGACTTGAAGAGGGGCGAGGCCGAGGCGGCAGCCAAGGGTTGCAAGGTCGTTTCCTTGCGGCCGAAGCCACCAGCGAAGAAGCCGGAAGCCGTGTAGCTCGACGTGCCTACTGAGGCAGCTCGACCCGGCAGACGATGTGCCGACCATGCGTCGTGGAAACTGCCGGGCCACAACATGATGAGCTTCGCCCCCTGCGCTCAAGGCAGGGCGCTAGGGGCAATGCCCCACACCCCGTTGGGGGAGCCCGCTCCCCCAAACCCCCAATTGGACTGGTGGGACTGAGAGTGCTGATGAACACTTGAATGACATACGAGAGCTCGATCTGTTCATCCGGGTCCAGGGGCCAATGGCCCCTGGCGGAAGTTCGAGGGCAGAGCCCTCGTTTTCAAACATTCCTTCCACTCATTCATGGGCATTGGCGCTAGTGGCTCGCTGAGGTGAGGCCAAGGCCTCCCAATCTTTTCAAGAACCCAACTACTCCTTGACGCGGAGGGGCCTTCCCATAGAAGCGCAGGGACGTTTGGTCGCTCGAGGTCCTCTGTGCTCTCTGAGTCTCCGTGCCCCTGTGTTGAAACCTGGAATCCTCACCCCAAACACAGCCTAGCTTCGAGCCGTGCTCCGGGGTCCGTAGTAGGATTGGAAACCATGGCAGACAGGAGCAGACGGCGGGTCATCGTGCTCGGAGCCGATGGAATGGATCCGGCGGTTGTGGCGGAGCTTCTGCAGGCCGGCAAGTTACCCAACTTCGAGCGCCTCGCCGCTCGTGGGGGACCCTACCGGCTGGGCACCAGCTACCCCTGTGCTTCGCCTGTTGCCTGGTCCTCGTTCATCTCGAGTAAGAATCCGGGAGGTCATGGAATCTATGACTTCCTCGAACGGGATCGCCAGACCTACATGCCCAGGTTGGCGCTGTCGGAGGTTCGGAAGGGCCTCTTCGGCATTCCGAAGGTTACCTCCAAGCGCGGAGGTGGGGCCTTCTGGGAGGAGGCCGGCAAGGCGGGCCTGAGGACCAGTCTGCTCTTCCTGCCCGTGACCTTTCCGGCTCCCAAGATCGCCGGCAAGGTCCATTCGGGGCTCGGCACGCCGGACCTACGGGGAAGCTGGGGTACCTACACCTGGTACTCCACGCGCCTGGCCGCATCGGAAGAGACGATCATGGGCGGATTGCTGATGCCCCTCACCCTGCGGAGCGGCCAGGCAGCGACGTCCCTGGAAGGCCCCATGGGCCGGACCCTGGACCTGCAATTCATCCGCTGTTCCCGAGAGGGTCTGGAGGGGGCGGTCATCGAGGTGGGCGGCAAGTCTCAGTTCGTTGCGGAGGGGCAGTTCAGCGACTGGTTCGAGGTCGGCTTTCGCGTCCTGGGACCGTTCCGTGCCTGGGGAATCTGTCGATTCCTGGTCCTGGAGGCGTCGGATCACCTGGAGGTCTACTGCTCCCCCATCAACCTCCATCCTTCCCGATCGCCTCTGCCCATCAGCACCCCGAAGTCATTCTCCCGGGAGCTTTTCAGCCGCCACGGGCCCTACAAGACGCTGGGCTGGGACATGGACACCTGGGCCCTGGAGGAGGGCCACCTGACGGAGGCCGGGTTTCTGGCTGACCTGGCCGAGACCGTGGAGAAGCGGTCCACCATCATCCTGGATGAGATCCGGAACGGCGACTTCGACTTGCTGGTCGGTGTCCTGCAGGACACGGACCTGGTACAGCACGTGTTCTGGCGGTACAGAAAGGGGCAGGACGGCCCGGAGGAGTGCCGCCAGGCCATCACCAACGTGCACGTCGAGATCGACGGCATTCTGGGGAAAGCCCTGGACATGCTCGGAGAGAACGACAGCCTCTTCCTCATGTCGGACCATGGTTTCGGCGGGTTCCATCGAGGCGTCAACATCAACAGTTTCCTGAGGGATTCGGACTTCCTGGCCGCCACGGGAGAGCAGCAGCCCGTGGCAAAGGTCGGGTCCATCGCTCCGGGCCGCCAACCGAGGGTGGTCATCGACTGGGCCGGCACGAAGGCCTACTCCTACGGCCTGGGAAACATCTGGCTCAACGTACGAGGCAGGGAAGCCTTGGGCCGAGTCGACGAGGGCCGGGACTACATCCGGTTGAGGGAGCAGATCGCCGAGAGGCTGCTGGAGCTTCGAGATCCCGTCACGGACCAGAAAGCCGTCCGTTCGGTCTACTTCCGGGAGAAGGTCTACAGCGGCCCCTACTTCGAGAATGCGCCGGACATGCTGGTCGGCTTCGACGAAGGATTCCGGGCCAGCTGGGATACGGCCCTGGGAGGGTTGTCCCCCGATGTGTTCCTCCCCAACGCCGGGAGATGGCAGGGCGATCACTGCAGCCGGGACCCGGAAATCACGCCCGGGGTCTTGCTGGCCACCCAGCGCCTCTCGATCCAGACCCCCCATCTGGTGGATATGGCCCCGACCATCCTGACGCTCCTGGGCTGCCCCATCCCGGCAGACTACGAGGGCAAGAGCCTGCTCTGACGCCTGGCATGGCGAGTGTTCAGCTGCGGTGACATGGGAAGTTACACAGATCACAGAGAGCGCGGAGATCACATGAGGTGTTTGAGTGTGAGGGCTGACGTACGAGGCTCCCGGCATGGGATCATCCTGACGCTCCTCGGCTGTCCCATACCGGCAGACTACGAAGGCAAGAGCCTGCTCTGACTGCCGAGCAGGGCGCGTGTTCAGCTGCGATGACATGGGAAGTTACACGGAGATCACAGAGAGCACGGAGAGCACAGAGGTTTCTTGAACAGAGTTCGGGCTGAAGTCGCCGGATGAGGTATGACCGCTCCGCTCAGCATCTCAGCTTCCTCCCCAAATCCTCTGCAGAGATAAGGGGACACACGACTGGACCCGAACTCCGAGAGGTCACCCGAACCAGCTGGTTCGCCTGGAGAGTTCGGGTCCAGTCGTGTGTCCCCTTATCTCCCGATGACGGCTGCACCCTTCTCGACCGGGTGAGTTGCGATTCCGGCCCTGTGACGCTAGATTGATAGTTCAGGTTCACCAGGGGATTGACAGGCTGGAGAACCTCCCGATTCCAGATGAAGATCCTGATGCTACATCCTATGGATGTCTACCAGGAGCCGTGCCCCAGGGTGGCTCGCGGTCTCGGCTTGGCCGGCGAATTCCGCCGCCGGGCTCACGAGGTGAAGCTGGTCTACTCCCTGAAGCCGCACACGGCCCCCCTGGAGGAAGCCGTGCACCGTCAGGAACATCCCTTCGAGACCCTGCCGACACTCCGGCACGCCGTGACCTTCGCCAAGAAGATCCGGCAGGTGGCCCGGCTGGCGGAATGGGCCGACGTGATCCTGGTCCAGTCGACCCTGCCCCACACGGCCATGATCGCCATGGCCGCGGGTTACATGGCCGGCCGGCCGGTTCACTGCGACTGGGACGAGTGGGACTCTCGGAAGCTCCAGGAGATCACCCTTCGGCGGGCGACCCGGTGGCCACTAAAGGTGGCAGAGAGATCCCTGCCCAGGCTTTGCGACAGCATGTCCGTTGCCTCCAGCGAACTCCGGGAGAGAGCGATTTCCTACGGCGCCTCACCAGACCGGGTTGTGATGGCCCCCTCCGGCGTGGATCTGAAGCAGTTCAGTCCCATCGTGGACGGCGCTATGGCGCGGGAGGCCTTCGACCTCCATGGAAACGTGGTGTTCTTCCTCGGCCAGCCCGAGCGAGGGGAGGAGTTTCTCCGGATCTGCCTCGCCGTGCGGGATGACGTGCCGGATCTGGTGGCCGTACTGCCCGGCGAACCGGGCAGCCTGGAGAACCTCAGGCTCCAGTTCAACGGAAGTCGCCGGGCCATCTTCACCGGACCCGTCGAACGCTTCGGTCTTCAATCGCTTCTGGCCTGTGCCTCCGCCTGCGTGGGTATCTACAAGGACACGGCGGAGGACCGGGCCCGCTCCCCCATCGAGGTGCTTCAGGCCATGGCCATGGGCAAGCCCGTAGTGGCCACCGCAGCCGGTGAGGTTCCCGGTCTGATCGGTGAAGCGGGCTTCCAGCCCCTGCCCGATGACTTCGTGGGCCACGTCAATGCCATCGAGAGGGTCTTCATGGATCCGAAGAAGGCCCGGGAGCTGGGCGCCCGAGGCAGAGTGATCGCACAGGACCGAGGCCACTGGGGGATCGCCGCGAGCCCCATCCTCGGCGCGCTCTATCGTGACCTGGACGAACGGAACATGTCCCGCTTCTTCCGAGGCCCCCCTGGAGCCGCCGTGGGACCACCTCAGATCCCACCGCAGCTCAAACACGATGCGATGCAGGATTCGAGCCGTCTGGCCAGGGATACAAACCTCACCCGGATGGCTCGTTTCGTTGATAGCAACCTCGATCTGGTAGGTGTCCTGAACGGCAAGACCTCCTTCAAGGGGCCTCGGATGATCCAGCTGGACCCGACCAACGCCTGCAACAACGACTGCATCGCCTGCTGGAGTTTCTCCCCTCTCCTGTCGGACAAGTCCATGCCTCATGAGGAGCGAGGCAAGCACATTCCCCTGGACCGGTTGTTTCCCCTGGTGGATGAGCTGGCCGAGATGGGCACGGAGGAGGTCTATCTGGCAGGCGGCGGCGATCCCTGGATGTATCCCCACATGGTGGAGCTGCTGGCCCGCATCAAGGAACGGGGAATGCGGGTCACGATCCACACCAACTTCAGCATGGTGGATCGGGCGAAGGCCAAGAGGATCGTGGAGCTGGGCGTGGATTTCTTGACTGTCAGTCTCTGGGCCGCCACCGCCGAGACTTACACCCGGAATCACCCGAACAAGGCAGAGGAGACCTTCGAGCGAGTGGTGGACACCCTGACCTACCTCTGCTCCCTGCGACAGAGTCGATCGGCTCCCTTCGTGAAGCTCTACAACGTCATCTCAAAGCTGAACGTCCACGAGTTTCCCCTGATGCATCAGTTTGCCCGGAAGATCGGCGCCGACGGCATCGAGTTCGCCCCGGTGGACACCATCCCGGACCGGACCGAATGCCTCCTGCTGGACGAAGAGGATCGGCGCTGGCTTCAGGATCGTTGTCTGGAGATGGAGCAGGAGAACAGCGCTGCCGGGGGACGACCCCAGCTCTTCGACTTCGACATCTTCAAGGGACGTATCGGCAGCCAGGAGACCGTCCTGGGTCTGCACGACGAGAAGAACGTGAGCGTCACTCCCTGCACCATCGGTTTCCATTTCGCCAGGATCATGGCCGATGGAAACGTGACCCCCTGCATGAAGGGCGACAAGATCCCCCTGGGCAATATCTACCAGAACTCCTTCCGGGAGATCTGGTCAGGAAGCCGCCACAACTGGTTCCGGGAGAAGGCTCGTCAGATCCCTAGGTCGGACCCGTTCTTCGCCCTCATCGGCAAGGACCCCTCCGCCCGGGTCGGCTGTTACAAGAGCTGCGACGATATCGGCCGGAACAAGTACATCCAGAATCGCTTGAAGCGGCTGACCTTCACGGAGCGATGGCTGCTTCAAGCTGCGGGCCCGGTCCTGAAGATGCAGGGCAGGGCTCTGTAGACAGGGGACTACCGGAGGTAGTGCTTCACCACCAGCTCTGCCCTGGCGGCGATGGCTTCCAGTTCATCCAGGGAGCTGCAGCCGATGCTGACGATGGACTCCTCGAGATGGACGCTGATTACACCATCGATGTCGAAGAGTCTCTCGGCGAGACCATGGCCGTCGGTTTCATCGGAAGAGAACCACTCCGCCGGCGCTCCCTCGATGGAGCGATTCACGGAGAACCTCAGCCGGGCGGGATCGCCGACGAACTGGACGAACATCTCGAGAGGGGTCCGGGACTCTGACACGACAGTCACCGCCTCAGGCGCGGCCCACGGAGTGATACTCGAAGCCGACATCCCGCATCCTGGATGGCTCGTAGATGTTCCTGAGATCGACGATGACGCTGCCCTTCATCCGTCCCTTCAGCTCATCGAGTTCCAGGTTCCGGAACTGGTTCCACTCGGTCATGAACACCAGCAGGTCACATCCCGTGGCGGCCTCCATCACGTTGTGACAGAAGCTGACATCGTGCAGGAACTGCTGAGCGATCTGGTTCGACGCTGGATCGTAAGCCCGAACACTGGCGCCAGCTCTCTGGAGTGCCGGGATGATGTCCAGCGAGGGAGCGTCGCGGATATCGTCGGTGTTGGGCTTGAACGCCAACCCGCAGACACCGACGACCTTGCCCTGCAGGTCACCGCCGGCAGCCTTCAGGATCTTGTCCACCATCAACTCCCGCTGCCGGAGGTTCACTTCCTCCGTGGCCCGGACGATCTTCATGTCGATATCGTGTTTGGTCCCGAGCTGCATGAACGCCTTGGTGTCCTTGGGGAAACAGCTGCCGCCATACCCGGGGCCGGCATGAAGGAACTTCGGTCCAATCCGATTGTCCAGTCCCATGCCCTTGGCGACGTGATGGACATCGGCGCCGACCTTCTCGCAGAGGTTGGCCACCTCGTTGATGAAGCTGATCTTCGTGGCCAGGAAGGCGTTGGAGGCATACTTGATCATCTCCGCGGTCTCCACGTTGGTGATGATCGAGGGCGTCTCGATCAGATACAGGGGGCGATAGAGGTCTCGCATGATGGCAATCGCTTGGTCGCTGCTAGCACCGATGACGATCCGATCGGGATGCATGAAGTCCTCGACGGCGCTGCCCTCCCGGAGGAATTCGGGATTGCTGACCACGTCGAAATCGATGGGAGTCTTCTGGTTCTTCCGCACCACCTCGGCGATCCATTGGCCCGTCCCCGCGGGAACGGTGCTCTTGGTGGCTATCACCTTGTAGCCATCCATCAGCTCGCCGATCCTGCTGGCAGCGCTCTCGACATAAGAGAGATCCGCCTGGCCATCGTCACTGGAGGGCGTGCCCACAGCGATGAAGAGAACCAGGGAACCCTTGACCCCCTCGGCCATGTCGGTCGTGAAGCTCAGACGCCCCTCCCGGACATTCTTCTCCACCAGGAATGAGAGTCCCGGCTCGAATATGGGCATCTCTCCCCTGCGGAGGGCTGCGATCTTGTCCTCGTCCGTGTCGACGCAGGTAACGTGGACGCCGAACTCGGCGAAACATGTCCCCGTCACAAGACCCACGTATCCAGTTCCTACCACGCAGATGTTCATCGTCCTGTACCGCTAGCCTTTCGAATCATGATTGTCGTTAGGACCCGGGCAAGAATAACTACGTAGTTTCGCATCCCATCTTCAGGC
>JAJFLN010000100.1 GCA_021772705.1 Candidatus Cloacimonadota bacterium
CTGCGCGAACTGGCCAAGGCCAAAACGCCGAAGCAAGCGCCTGTGGGCCCCTCGACAAGCTCGGGGCGAACGGATCCGGAATAGGCCAGGGGACCCCCTGGGTGACATGCACCCTTGCCAGCCGCAGGCGTTGACTTTGCGATCCCACCGTATTAGTATGCGGACCCCATTCGCGAATTATTCCCGACTCTTAAGGAGTGGAAATGGATTTCCAGCTTTCCGAGGACCAGAAGCTGATCCGTGACACGGCCCGGGAGTTCGCCGAGAACGAGCTGGCGCCTCTGGCCGCCACGTTCGATCACGAGCAGCGATTCCCATCGGAGGTCATCGGTCGCCTGGCCGAACTTGGATTCATGGGTATGGCCGTGCCGGAAGAGCACGGCGGTGCCGGAACGGACAACCTGAGCTACATCATCGCCGTCGAGGAGATATCCCGGGTCTGTGCCTCGACGGGTGTCATCGTCAGCGTCAACAACTCCCTGGTCTGCAATCCCCTGACGAAGTTCGCTTCTGACGAGCAGAAGGAGAAGTTCCTGGTGCCTCTCGCCCGGGGGGAGAAGCTGGGTTGCTTCGCTCTCACCGAGCCCGGCAGCGGCTCCGATGCAGCCAGCCTGACCACCACAGCCAAGAAGGATGGAGACCACTACATCCTCAATGGAGCCAAGTGCTTCGCCACCAACGGCCCAAATGCCGATGCGGTGCTGATCTTCGCCACCACGGATCGGGAGAAGCGCTCCCGAGGCATCGGCTGCTTCATCGTCGAGAAGGGTACCCCTGGCTTCAGCGTCGGGACCATCGAGAAGAAGATGGGCATCCGGGCCGCCCTCTCCAGCGAGTTGATCCTGGACAACGTCAAGATTCCAGCGTCCAACCGGGTCGGGGAAGAAGGACAGGGTTTCAAGATCGCCATGAACACCCTCGACGGCGGCCGCACGGGCATCGCGGCCCAGGCCCTGGGAATCGCCCAGGCCTGTCTGGACGCCTCCGTCCGGTACGCCAAGGAGCGAGTGCAGTTCGGAAAGCCGATCGCCGATTTCCAGGCCATCCAGTGGATGCTGGCAGACATGAAGACTCACATCGATGCCTCGCGGCTGCTGACCTACCGTGCTGCCGCGGCCAAGGAGAGCCAGTCCTACTTCGGTCTCGAGACGGCCGAGGCCAAGCTGTTCGCTGCCGAGACGGCGGTGATGTGCGGCATCAAGGCTGTGCAAATTCACGGCGGCGCCGGCTACATGCGGGACCATCCCGTGGAGCGGCACATGCGGGACTCCAAGATCACCGAGCTGTACGAAGGGACCTCGGAGATCCAGAGACTGGTCATCGCCAGCAATCTCATCAAGGGACCTCGGGTTTCGAAGGCGAGCGCAAAGTGACGGGATCGATCAAGAAGATCCGCGTCGTCGTGGCCAAGCCGGGACTGGACGGTCACGATCGGGGAGCCAAGGTCATCGCCAGGGCATTCCGTGACGCCGGATTCGAGGTCATCTACACCGGCCTGAGGCAGACGCCGAAGCAGGTCGTTGACACGGTCATCCAGGAGGACGCCGACTGTCTCTGTGTCTCCCTGCTGTCGGGAGCCCACAACCATCTGTTCCCGGAGATCATGCGGATTCTCCAGGAGAGCGCCGTCGATGACGTGCTGGTCCTGGGGGGAGGCATCATCCCGCCGGAAGACGTGGTCCACCTGAAGGAGATCGGCGTCAAAGAGGTCTTTGGTCCCGGCACGTCCACCGTCGACGCCGTCAAGTTCATCCGGGCGAATGTCGGAGACCGGTCCTGAGGGAGCCGCTGCCTCGACGTGTCGGTGCTCTCAATGAATGATCTTCTCGATAGATTTCGCAACGGCGACCGCCGGGCCCTGGCCCGGCTGATCACCCACGTCGAGAACGAGACGCCCACGGGCCGCGCTGCCATGCGAGAGCTTTACGGCGATACGGGCCGGGCCAGGTCCATCGGTATCACGGGACCGCCCGGAGCCGGCAAGAGTACCTTGGTGGACCGGTTGGCCTTGCAGTTCCGGCAGGAGGCGTTGAAGGTAGCCATCGTCGCCGTGGACCCCTCCAGCCCCTTCACGGGAGGAGCCATCCTGGCCGACCGGGTCCGGATGCGAAAGCTGGCCGATGATCCGGAGGTCTTCATCCGGAGCATGGCCACCCGGGGCGCCCTGGGCGGACTGTCCCGGACCACCGGATCCGTGCTGAAGGTCCTGGACGCTTTCGGTTTCGATGTGGTGCTCCTCGAGACTGTCGGGGTCGGACAGGGCGAGGTGGAGGTGGTCCGGGAAGCCGAGACCTGCATTGTCCTCGAAGTACCGGGTCTGGGAGATTCCATCCAGGCCATCAAGGCCGGTGTGCTGGAGATCGGACACATCTTCGTCGTGAACAAGGCCGACAAGCCAGGTGCGGATCGAGTCGTGGAGCAGATCCTGGGCATGCTCGGCCTGAATCCGACCCCTCCGGAGTGGCAGCCGCCCGTCATCGAGACCGTGGCCACCCGGGGAGAGGGGATGAAGGAGCTGGCGGATCAAATCCGTGCGCACTGGTCCCATCTGGACGAGAAGAGCCTCCGCCGCCGGCACATTGGCTTGCGCCGCGTGGCCGATCTGGGGGAGATACTGAAGGGGCGAGCTCTGGGAATGATCTCGGAGAAGATCCTGGCACAGAGCGGTTACGAGGAGTTGAAGCAACAAGTGGAGCGGGGAGACGTGGACCCCTTCGAGGCAGCCGACAGGCTTCTGCCTTTCGACGGGTCGGAGGACTGGAGGCTGCCATGAGTCAGAGCTTGAAAGACCGGCTCGACCGGTGGAGGAATGACACACTGGCCCGGAGCCTGAAGAAGATGCCCGAACGGCGTGCGAAGTTCATGACCACGTCGAGCTACGAGGTCCCCACCGTCGCCACCAGCGCCGACGTGGATACCCGGGACCAGGAGGGCAACATTGGGATGCCCGGTGAGTATCCCTACACCCGGGGCATCTATCCGACCATGTATCGAAGCCGCCTCTGGACCATGCGTCAGTTCGCCGGATTCGGAACGGCCCAGGAGACCAACGAACGGTTCCTGTACCTTCTCGATCAGGGCCAGACGGGCCTGTCGACGGCATTCGATCTTCCGACCCTGATGGGCTACGACAGCGACCATCACTTCGCCCGGGGGGAAGTGGGGCGCGAGGGCGTCGCCATCGACAGCCTGGCGGACATGGAGCTGCTCTTCGATCGGATTCCCCTCGACAAGGTCAGCGTCTCCATGACGATCAACTCGCCAGCGGCGATCGTTCTGGCCATGTTCCTGGGAGTCGCCGAGAAGCAGGGCGTCCCCTTCGAGAAGCTGAACGGTACGCTCCAGAACGACATCCTCAAGGAGTACATCGCCCAGAAGGAGTACATCTTTCCTCCCGAGCCCTCCATGCGCCTCGTGGTGGACACCATCGAGTACTGCCAGCAATCCGTGCCGAGGTGGAACACGGTCAGCATCAGCGGCTACCACATCCGGGAGGCAGGCTCCACGGCGATTCAGGAGCTGGCCTTCACCCTCGCCGATGGCCTGGCCTACGTGGAAGCTTCCATCGAGCGCGGCCTGGACGTGGACGACTTCGCCCCCAGGCTCTCCTTCTTCTTCAACGCCCACAACGACCTGTTCGAGGAGGTAGCCAAGTACAGGGCCGCCCGGCGGATCTGGGCCCGGCAGATGAAGGAGCGGTTCGGAGCCAAGAAACCCTCTTCCTGGCTGCTCCGGACTCACGCTCAAACCGCAGGATGCTCCCTCACGGCGCAGCAGCCGGAGGTCAACATCGTGAGGACCACAATCCAGGCTCTCGCCGCCGTCCTGGGCGGGACCCAGTCCCTGCACACCAACTCGATGGACGAGGCCCTGGCCCTGCCGACGGAAAGGGCGGTCAGGATCGCCCTGCGGACGCAACAGGTCCTGGCTCACGAGAGCGGCGTGGCCAATGTGGTGGATCCCTTGGGTGGGTCCTGGTACGTGGAGAGCCTCACCACCGAACTCGCGAACGCCGCCTGGAGGAACTTCCAGGCCATCGAACGTCACGGCGGAATGGAACAGGCGTTGCGAGCTGGACTCATCCACGATGCCATCGCCAACACCGTCGAGGAGCGACGAACACGCGTCGCTCACCGCCGCGACGCCATCGTCGGCGTCAGC